>WFNC01000380.1 GCA_015488785.1 Flavobacteriales bacterium
AATACTTCCGACTATTATTAAACGTAAAAAAGAGATTGAGTGCTCAAATAAAAACTGAACAAATAAGGAAACAGAAATAGACAGTAATGCTAATATTAGCGCTACAACAAAAGAGAATTGCCTCGGAGTTTTTATTTGTTTAATCATCATGATTTTCAAAGGTAACAATACTTCGCTTAAATTATAAATTAAAAGCATTCCTTTTTATTTAGCCAGAACAACGCTCAAACCAAATCACCTAAACAGCATTGAAATATCAAGTTTTTAAAATTTTACTTTCGTTAAATACTGTTAAAGATTAAAAATTATACAATCTTATATTGTATTTTTGAGAAACAAAAGTTAAAAGTTATTTTTGAAATATTAATTCTACTAACACTACAGCATCTTTATTTCAAATTATCTATCTTATGATAAAAAAGCACCTCATATTAATTCTTTCCATTTTGAGTAGCACTGCTCTTATTGGAATTATTGCTATTCAAGCTTTTTGGATAACAAGTACCATTCATCAAAGAGAATTGCAACTTGATACGGTAATTAAAAAATCTTTGATTGAAGTTGTTCACAACACAAATAAATATGAAGCGCTAAAAAGGATAAATTCAAACAGAAAAACAAGACAATTATTTCAACTATTAAACAATCAAGGAGGTTTAAACACGCTAATAGCTCAAAACAAAACAGACACTTGTACGACACTTGAAGGCAAAGTTGAAGAACTTTGGGGGAATCAAAAAATAGCGATGGAAGAATTGGTTAAAGAGTTGTTTTCAAATAATTCTTATAAAACAATTCAAGAACGGATTCCCATGCCAATTCTTGACAGTATTATTCACGCTGTATTAAATAAAAATGGACTTCATACAAATTATATTTTCGGTGTTTTTGATAGGCGAAATCAAATTATATATTCAAACAGTAAAAAAAATATAAGTAAACTAAAGTCTAGTGACTATCGATTAAGTTTATTTCCGAACGAGTTTTTAGGTTCATCCGCCTACCTTAGTTTTATAATGCCACACCAAAGAGCTTACGTTTTTAAATCGATGAGACTACTCTTAACTTTATCTACCTTATTTATCCTCATTATTATCTTTACCTTTTATTATACGTTTACAATTATATATCAGCAAAAGAAGATTTCGATAATAAAGACTGACTTTATTAACAATATGACGCACGAACTAAAAACGCCTATTGCTACGATCTCACTCGCTTGCGAAGCCTTAAAAGATAACGACTTAGCAAAAACGGAAGGTACTCGAAATCGTTTTGTATCAATGATAAACGAAGAAAACAAACGACTTGGAGTACTTGTAGAAAACGTGTTGCAAAGCGCTGTACTGGACAGAGGTGACATTACCTTAAATATAGAATCGATTAACGTTAACGACATTATCGAAAAAGCGGTTAAAAATGTTTCTATACAAGTTGAAAAAAACAATGGATCTATTGAAATTGACTACAAAGCTAAACACACAATAATTGAAGGAGACAAGGTTCATATTACAAATGTAATTTACAACCTACTCGATAATGCGAACAAGTATTCTCCTAATCCTAAAATAAAAATTAGTACAGAAGACATTGTCAATGGTATTGTAATAAAAATAGAAGATAACGGAATTGGCATAAGCAAAGAACATCAACAAAAAATATTTGAAAAACTATACAGAGTCCCTACTGGAGATCGACACGATGTAAAAGGTTTTGGATTGGGGCTTAGCTATGTAAAAGCTATTATAGAAAAACACAAAGGAAAAATAACAATCAATAGTTCATTAGGAAAAGGAACTACTTTTAATTTACACCTTCCATTAAAAAACAAGAACGATGAATAATTCAACAAAAATACTATTAGTAGAAGACGATCCAAATTTAGGTTTATTACTTTCAGAATATTTAAATGCCAAAGGATTTGATTGTACACTCAAAATAAATGGACAAGAAGGATACGACGCTTTTGTAAAGCACAGTTTTGACTTTTTAATTTTTGATGTCATGATGCCTATAAAAGATGGATTTACTTTAGCAAAGGAAGTAAGAGGGCTAGACAAAAATATCCCTATTTTATTCTTAACTGCAAAATCACTTAAAGAAGACACGCTTAAAGGATTTAATGTTGGAGCAGATGATTACATGACTAAACCTTTTAGTATGGAAGAATTAATCGCGAGAATAAACGCTATACTTAGAAGAGTTCCTAATAATTCAGAAACCGAAGATGGAGTTTATGAAATAGGAATATTTAAATTTAACCCTCAGTTACAAATGCTTTCTACAAAAGATACAGAAACAAAACTGACGACTAAAGAAAATGAATTATTAAAACTATTGTGTAAAAACAAAAATGGAGTTCTAGAAAGGAATGACGCTTTAAAAGCTGTATGGGGAGATGACAACTATTTTAACGGAAGAAGTATGGATGTCTATATCGCTAAATTAAGAAAACATTTAAAATTGGATAACACTATCGAAATAATTAACGTACATGGTAAAGGCTTTAAATTATTGACGAAGTAGGTAAATTAAATCCATTCGAAAAAAAGATTATAAAAAAAATAAAAAAGCCCCCCCCCTATTAAGTTCTTTTTCTCGTATATATAGTTGAACACAAATTATTAATTAAATTAAAACTATTTATTATGAAAAAAATTACTTTAATAACTCTTTTGATGAGTTTAATTTCGATGAGCTCTTGGGGGCAATGTACAGCTAATTACAGCGTAACGATGATTCAAAATGGAAGTGTAGCTTCAATTACTAACAACTCTAGTATGAACACCTCATTTTCTTTTGGAGACGGGACTTACTACTCTGCAAGTGCTACTGAATCTTTCTATCATACTTACACTTCAAATGGCGACTACAATGTATGCGCCTCAGTAATTGACTCTTCCCAAAACCCAATATGTTCTGATACTTATTGTGACAGTATCACAGTTTCGGGTATTACTAGTTCATGTAACGTAACTGCCGGAGCTACTTATACAATAGGAGCAAATGGAGCTGTTACTTTTACAAGTACTTCAACCGGAGCTAACTCAATCGTTTTTGGAGGAGATGATAACTTGTCAGAAATATACACAGGAGTATTTACGCACACATATTCAGCTAACGGTACTTACCAAGTTGTTGTAATTGCAGAAGATACTACTATTAACGGATGTCAAGACAATGACATATTCAATATTGTAATCAATAATGTATCTTCTCCTTCAACTTGTCAAGCAAGTTACCAATGGTTTCAAGCTTATGATTCTACAGGAGGAACATGGATAAATCAAGTTTACTTAGTTGCTACAACATCTGGAAATAACTTAACTTATGCTTGGAATTTTGGAGACGGAGCAACTTCTAACACTCAATATCCAACTCATACTTATAACAACACTGGATCTTACGCTGTTTGTTTAACAATTACAACAGGAGACAGTTCTTGTACTCAAACATATTGTGATACTGTAGAAGTATTTACTAAAGCTGCTGGTTTTACTTTAAACGTAGTACAAGAAGGAGCTGCAACAACAATAGAAGAAACTGTATCGACTTTAAAAGTTGAAAATGTATATCCTAATCCTACTGCTGGAAATGCAACATTAAACATTAATGTTTCAGAGTACACTTCAGCTATTATTAATGTTTTAGATATTACAGGTAAAATTGTAATGCAACAAAACAACACATTGACAACAGGAAACAATTCAATTGAATTGAATACTGAGAATTTAACAAACGGAATGTACATTATCTCAATTCAATCAGAGAATGGTAACGTTTCTAACTTAAGATTAATCAAAAAATAATACAAATTAAATTTTGTTTTCTAATTAAAAGGGGCAACATTTGTTGCCCCTAATTTAAGAAACAATTGACACAGGAAAAACTCATAAAAGATGTAATTAAAAAAAAGCGAAAAGCTCAAATGGAGTTTTACCGCAAGTATTTTAGCTTACTTATGAGTGTAGCTTTTAAGTACCATAAGAACGAAGAAGATTCAGCAGCATCAGTAAATACTGCTTTTCTAAAGATTTTTGACAATTTAGACAAATATAAACCAGAGATTCCAATAGAAGTTTGGATGAGAAGAATTACCATCAACCACATAATTGATGAGTTTAGAAAAAATAAAAAGTACAAAGAAACGTTTACAAATTCTACAGATGATGAATTTATAGAAAATGAAAACGTAGATAACAACACATTTGAAGACGACATTGAAACAGAAGTTGTAGAAGAAGTTTTAAAACAACTTCCAAATGCTACAAAAAATGTTTTTTGCTTATACGCAATTGATGGATATTCACACAAAGAAATACAAGACCTCTTAGGCATTTCGTACGAAACATCTAAGTGGCACGTAAAAGAGGCTAGAAAGAAATTAAAAACATTATTAAATAAACATAAAAATTTAATCGGTTGAAAAACAACAAGAACATAGATCAACTTTTCGAAAGTAAATTAAACAATCAAACTTTTGAACTTAAAGACAGTTACATGGCTGATTTTGAGAACAAACTTGAAGTGTATAATAAAAAAGGGAAAGGATATTTTTGGCTTATTTTTGCAGTCGCATCAATATCGCTAGGAGTTGTTTATGATTTTGTAATTCTACCGAACTTTAACACTACGATATCTCCGAGAATTGCTTCTATAAAAACAGCAGAGCAAAACAATTCTACTAACTCTACTCAAATTCAAGAAGAAAGTAAGCTTCAAAAAGAATCAAGTATTGACAATCCAGCTTATCTAAATTCTTTTGATTTAGATTTAATCGAGAATAAGATAACTGATAATAATAATAATAATAGCGCTAACGATAAGCTAAAAGAAATAGCTTCACGTTCTAATTCAATTTCGAATGACGTTTCGACTAAGGCAAGAACTAATAAAGGTACAGATTCTAA
>WFNC01000381.1 GCA_015488785.1 Flavobacteriales bacterium
CAAATAATAGTGTAAGTGTAAATAAGGGGAGGGCATTACTCAGCCAATTCTTCATCATCTTCTAGTAAAGTGTTATAAAAATCTTGATGTGCGGTAATCAAGGTTTCTTCATTCTGGTATTCTAATACTGGCTTCCCAGATTCTTTTATATAACTACTTATTGTTTCGTTTATTGTTTCACTTCCAATACCAATTGCATCTGCCCATTGTATTCCTAGCTTATTCAGATTACCAACAGTTGGATCTTTCATAACCTCCATGTCAGCTTCTTCAAACTTATCAAACTTCAACTTATCAATGATTCTAGCATCGAAAATACCTTCATCTATTTGATTGTAAGTAGTATAGACTATTTGAACATCTTCAAAATGTGGGTCATCTGCATACATCTTTTTCAAAAACATTGGCATAAATGCCGACATCCATCCATGACAATGAATTACATCTGGTTTCCACCCTAGTTTTTTAACTGTTTCAGCAACACCTTTGCAATAAAACATTGCTCTTTCGTCGTTGTCGGCATGGAAATTACCTTCAGAATCCAAACAAGTACTTTTTCGCTTAAAGTATTCATCGTTGTCGATAAAATAAACTTGCATTTTTGCTTTTGGAATAGAAGCTACTTTTATAATCAATGGATGATCTGCATCATCGATAACTAAATTCATCCCCGAAAGACGAATAACTTCATGCAATTGATGTCTTCTTTCGTTCACGACACCAAAACGAGGCATAAAAACTCTAATTTCTTTATCTTCTTCTTGAACTCCTTGAGCAAGTCTTCTTACTGAAGTCGAAATACCTTCGTTAGGTAAAAAAGGGAAAATTTCTTGGGTGACGTATAAGATTCTTTTTTTAGACATAAAAGCTTTATTTTTAATAATCAGCTACAAAAATATAAAAAAAAAACCATAACTTCCAACATTTAAAGTAGTTTTGTTGAGTTTAGTTTATTTATAGACAACTATTTATAGTAAATACTCAATGCAATTTGATAGCAAAATGGAAATTTTTAGAACACAAAAAACACTTAAACAATACCTTTCGACCTTAAATGAAATTACAATTGGCTTTGTCCCTACGATGGGAGCACTTCACCAGGGGCATTTATCACTTATCAAAAGAGCAAAAGAAGAAACAGATTTAGTTGTATGTAGTATTTTTGTAAACCCAACTCAATTTAACGAAAGTGCTGATTTTGAGAACTATCCAATTACACACGACAAAGATATTTCTATTTTAGAAAACGCTTCTTGTGATGTTCTATATTTACCTGAAAACGTAGCCGATGTTTACCAAAATGAAACTGATTTTTCTGTGGATTTAGGTTTTTTAGCCACCGTAATGGAAGGCGAAAAAAGACCTGGACATTTTGACGGTGTAATGCGTGTCGTTAAATTATTATTTGAGATTACAACACCTACAAAAGCTTTTTTTGGACTGAAAGATTTTCAACAATATTCGGTTATTCGAAAAATGGTTAGCGATTTAGGTATGGAAATAGACATCGTTGGATGCGATATCATAAGAGAAGAAAATGGATTAGCGATGAGTTCAAGAAATGCGCTACTTTCTAAAACAGAGAAAAAAGATGCATTGGTTTTGAGTAAAACGTTGAAATTCTTACAAGAAAATTGTAAAGAAGGAGATATTCGAAAGTTTTTGATTGAAGGAATGGATGCTTTATTTAAAATAAGTATTCCTGAATATTTAATCGTCGCTGAATCTAAAACGTTAAAACCAGTAATCTCATTAAAAAAAGGGATAAAATATAGAGCTTTTGTTGTTGCGAAAATAGGAAATGTCAGACTTATA
Source organism: Flavobacteriales bacterium (assembly GCA_015488785.1). Taxonomy (GTDB): domain Bacteria; phylum Bacteroidota; class Bacteroidia; order Flavobacteriales_D; family Parvicellaceae; genus S010-51. The sequence continues at coordinate 1,816 of WFNC01000381.1, forward strand.
GATAATATCGAGATTTTTGTATAGATTTGCAGTATTATGAAAATTGAGATTTTTAAATCAAAGATACACCGAGTTAAAGTAACAGAGGCTGACTTAAATTATATTGGAAGCATTACCATAGATGAAGAATTGATGGATGCGGCTAATTTTATTGAAGGAGAAAAAGTTCAGATTGTAAATGTAAACAATGGTCAAAGAATAGAGACATACATTATAAAAGGGGAAAGAAATTCAGGCGTAATCTGTTTAAACGGACCTGCAGCAAGAAGAGTCGCTGTTGGAGATATTGTGATTATTATTGGATATGCAACAATGGATTTTGAAGAAGCTAAAACCTTCAAACCTTCAATAGTTTTTCCAAATCCAGAAACCAATAGAATTGAATAATTATTCTTGTTCTATCTAGATATTTAAGGCTATGTTAATTTTATTTTCATCGTCTAAGTAAAAATAAATTTTATTTTTTAAGTCGAATTTCAATATTCAATTGATATAACTCATTTATGAAATCAAAAATAATAAACATACTTAAAATTACAATCCCTTTATTGATTGGCGTTTATTTGATGTGGTATTTTTGGGATGCAATGTCGGACAAGGATAGGGAAAGTTTTTTTAGAGCCTTGAAATCGGCTAATTATTTTTGGTTTGCAATCTCACTTGTTCTTAGTTTTTTTAGCCATTTAAGTAGAGCTATCCGTTGGAAATATATGTTGGAACCGATTGGCTATAAAACATCTTTATTTAACCGTTACAATGCGCTCATGATTGGCTACATCATGAATCTTTTGATTCCTCGCGCAGGAGAAGCATCTCGTGCAGGAGTTCTTTATCAAACAGAAGGAGTGCCTTTCACTAAATCTTTTGGGACAATTATTGCCGAACGTGTTTTTGATGTTTTAATGCTTGGTATTATATTTTTATTAGCTTTATTTTTCAGTTACGATGATTTAATGGAGTTAATTGCAAATAATTCCTTTGGTAAATCATCCGGAGAAGGAGGAGGTAATATCCTTATTTATATTGGAGCTATTTTCACTCTATTTTCTATAATAGGACTTTTGGTTTGGAAGTTTGTTCCTTCAATTGCAAATAAATTTATCGCATTATTTAGAGATATTATTGCTGGAGTTTTTTCTATCTTTAAGTCAAAAAATCCTTGGAAATTTATCATGCACACCTTATTTATTTGGGGGGCATATATTTTCTTTTTTAGTTTATGCTTTTATAGTTTAGAAGAAACCAAAGACATTCCAATTGGAGGGATTCTTATAGGTTTTATTGCAG
>WFNC01000382.1 GCA_015488785.1 Flavobacteriales bacterium
ATAATAACGGAAATTGGGAAATTATTTTCTGATGGAGGCAATTGTTTTTTACTACTCAACCTTACAAAGAAAAATAGGTAATAAAACAACTGAATAAAGAAACTAGCCAAAAAGATTAGCAGCGTTATATTGGATAATATGTCTATGTTATAAATCAAGATAAAAATTTAAGTAAACAAAAATAAGAATCTTAGGTCATGAAAATAGAGGGAGATTATTACGTTATCCACATTTTTATGAACGATTCGCTTTCTTTTCAAAGAACTGTTTCTACTTTTATGATAGATTTCGTCCTCTTATTTTGAAAAGATGTGTTAAGTTTTCATAAAAACAAACGCTAATTCACGTTAGACTAGAGTGTTTACAATATTTTTTGTTATTTTTGAAGTCTAAATTTAGATATAGAAACATGAAGATTACATCAAAAATATTGACAGGAGTATTTTTACTTTCTGCTAGTGGAGTTTTTACAGCACAAGGACCAGCAAAGGGAACTTTGAATTGGTACAACGGAAAAAAAGGAATGAACACGGAAAAAGCATATAAAAAGCTTTTGAAAAACAAGACTGGTCAAACGGTGATTGTTGGAGTTATTGATTCTGGAGTTGATATTGAACATGAGGATTTACAAAAAGTTATTTGGGTCAATAAAGATGAAATTCCTAATAATGGAATTGATGACGATAAAAACGGATACATTGATGATGTACATGGATGGAACTTTTTAGGAGGAAAAGATGGACGAAATGCCAATGATGCACAGTTAGAGGTGACTCGTATCTATGCTCGTTTAGACAAAAAGTATGCAGGTAAAGATGCTTCTTCTATTGCTGATGCAGACAAAGAAGAGTTTGCGTTATACACGGAAGTAAAAGATGTAGTGAATAGCAAGCGAACTGAAGCCGCAATGCAAATGAAGCAAATGGCACAAATGGTTCAGATAATGGAGATGTTGGATGCTAAGTTTACTAAGTTATATGGTAAAGACTATACTATAAAAGATTTGAAAAAAGCAGCCAAAGATCCAGAGCTGACGCAAGGAGCAAATGCTATGATTCAGTTTAAAGAAATGGGGATTGATGCAACTCAAATGGAAAAAGGAATGGAACATTTAAGTAGTTCTGTTAATTTTCATTACAACAAAGATTTTACGGAAGATAGAGATATTATAGGAGATGATCCATCTGATTTTTCTGATACGGATTATGGAAATAACGATGTAGAAGGTCCAGATGCTTTACACGGGACACATTGTTCGGGAATAATTGCAGCGGTTAGAAACAATGGATTAGGAAACAATGGAGTCGCAGACAATGTTCAAATCATGGTTTTAAGAGCCGTTCCAAACGGTGATGAAAGAGACAAAGATATCGCATTAGCTATTCGATATGGAGTAGATAATGGAGCTCAAATTTTGAGTATGAGTTTTGGAAAAGGTTATCCAGGAAATAGCGCTGAAGTTATAAAAGCAATTAGATACGCTGAAAGCAAAGGTGTTTTATTGGTTCATGCAGCAGGAAATAGTGCAAAAGACAATGACAAAGGAGGTAATTATCCAACTCCTCAATATCCTTCTATGAAGAGTAAGTTTACAAATTGGTTAGAAGTAGGAGCTTCAACTCGTTATAAGAAAAGATTAGCAGCTTCTTTTTCAAACTACGGAGTTGTTAATGTAGATGTTTTTGCTCCTGGTTTAGAGATTTATTCTACTGTTCCTCAAAGTGAATATTTGAGCACACAAGGAACAAGTATGGCTTGTCCAATGGTATCTGGAGTAGCAGCATTATTAAAATCTTATTATCCTTCACTTACAATGTTTGAAATTAAAGACATTATAAAAGAATCGGTAAAAGATGTGAGTAAAAAGAAAACACCGCTTCCTGGAGGAACTGAAAAAGTAGCTTTTGGAACGTTGTCTAATACAGGTGGTATTGTAAATGTTTACAACGCCATAAAACTTGCAGAAGAAAGAGTTGCAAATAAAAAGTAAAGCATTTTTTTTAATCTTATTTGTTGTTCGTCAAGTATAATAAATAGTATTTTCAAATATTAAAAGCCTGAGTATAAAATTTATACTCAGGCTTTTTTTTAGGCTTTTTTTGCATTAGGGGTAGTAGCAATTGTTTGAACTCTTTCTTTCTCATTTTTTTTGAGAAAGAAAAGTGAGTGCGGATGACCCGACTTTTCTCTCTGTTTTTTTTGTAAAAAAACAGAGAGAAAAGAAATGCCCAAATTATTTTCTTTGATCTAATTAATTGAAGGAGGTTCACACATTGCTGCGTCTTTTATTTTTGCCAATTTCATGGCGTTTAATTGTTCATTCATTTTGGATTTATTGACCGAAAAGGCTTCGTAGCCATCTACAAATTTGAGGTCATCTAAAAACTCATTGCTTACGTTTACTTTTCTTTCGCGAGAGACTAAAGAAACTCCTGAGAGCTCCTCGAAATCGATTAGTTCTAAATATA
>WFNC01000383.1 GCA_015488785.1 Flavobacteriales bacterium
AAACTGTTTAGCCCCTTTTTCGTCAGAAAGTGGCTTGTATTTTCCTTTTTTTACAAAATGAGCTAAGGCGGTGTTTTTTTCAACTGTGAGATTGTAAGCCGAAATATGAGGAACGTTTAATTCGATTGCTTTTTCAATATTCTCTAGCCATTGCTTGTCTGAAAGGTTTGGCATTCCATAAATTAAATCAATTGTAATGTTTTGAAAACCGATATCTTGAGCATTTCTGATACATATTTCACTTTCTGTAGCAGTATGTGCTCGGTTCATCCATTTCAAATGTTCGTCAAAAAAAGATTGAACGCCTATGCTTAAACGATTTATTCCAACGGCTTTCAGCTCTTGTAGCTTTTCTGGTGTCAAATCATCAGGGTTGGCTTCCAACGTAATTTCAGGACGTTCGATTACATCAAAAATGGTATAAACTGTTTCAATAATTAAGGTCAGTTCTTCTTTGTTTAATAAACTTGGAGTGCCTCCTCCAAAATAGATTGTTTCCAACGTTTTACCTTCCAAATATTTTTGTTGATCAATAATTTCTTTTAGAATAGCATTTATCATATCATCTTTAAACCGTAAAGAAGTTGAAAAATGAAAGTCGCAATAGAAACACGCTTTCTTACAAAAGGGAATGTGAATATAAATACCTGCCATATATTTCACAAAAATAAAACAATTTACTGTGTTTCTTGCTAAATTTAAGAAAATGTATATTTAAATATTCTTGGGATTAAAAGCGTCTTTAATTTATTGATTTTTAGGGTGTTATTTGTTTTGTTGTTCGTGGGTAGTTGTCAGTTGTTGAAACAATTTACCCCAAAACCGAACGATTAGGCACAATAATTTGTTCCTATTTCATTTTATTCTTTGCTTTGTATGCAGAAACTGGAAATCTATTTAGTTTCTTTATACTTTTAAAGTTAATAACAAGAATATGAAATTAATAATTTTTACGTTAGGAATACTTTTTAGTCTTTCTTCTTTCGCTCAAAAACAAAATATTAGAGGCATTATTATCGACAGCGATTCTAAAATTCCTCTTTTTGGAGCAAATGTAGTTGTCTTAGACGAAGATCCAATAATTGGAGCAACAACAGATTTCGATGGACGTTTCAAAATTGAAGGTGTTTCTTTAGGTCGTCATACAATACAAATCTCTTATGTCGGTTACGAAACTCAAATAAAATCAAATGTAGAAGTTATTTCGGGAAAAGAAGTGATTATAAACATAAGCCTTCAAGAGTCTATTATGATGGATGAAGTGGTCATTGAAGTGAAAAAAGAGAAGGACAAGACGATTAATAAAATGGCATCGGTAAGTGCTCGTACGTTTTCTATTGACGAATCAATGCGATATGCTGGTAGTTTGAATGATGTAGCTCGTATGGCTCAAAATTTTGCAGGAGTGCAAGGGGCGAACGATAGTCGAAACGATATCGTAATTAGAGGAAACTCTCCAACTGGAGTACTTTATCGTTTAGAAGACGTAGATATTCCAAATCCTAATCATTTTGCATTAAATGGAACGACTGGAGGTCCTGTTAGTATTCTTAATAATAATGTTCTCGATAATTCAGATTTTATGACAGGAGCTTTTCCTGCTGAATATGGAAATGCGTTAGCAGGTGTTTTTGATTTGAAATTAAGGTCAGGGAACAATCAAAAGCATGAGTTTTTAAGTCAGTTTGGGTTTAATGGGTTAGAACTAATGGCAGAAGGTCCTATTAATAAAGAAAAATATTCATCTTATATTGTTGATTATCGTTATTCGACTTTAAAATTATTTCAACTCATAGGTATGAATATAGGGACAGGTACCGCAGTACCCGATTATCAAGATGCTTTTTTTAAATTAAGTTTTCCTAATAAAAAAGGAAAAACAGACTTTTGGGGATTGGGAGGTGTTAGTAATATTGCATTATTGGATTCTGAACAAAATCCAGATGAAAATCTGTTTCAAGAAGGAGGAGAGGATTTAATCTTTTTATCCAAAATAGGTGTAATGGGATTGTCAAACACTTATCGTTTTAATTCAAAATCTTATTTAAAAACAACACTGTCAACCGATGCAACTTACAATCAGCTAAAACGTAATTATTTAGATACGGTAACTCAAATCTACGATCCAAATTATAGAAACAATTCTACAGAAGGAAAACAATCTTTAAATATTATTTATAATTATAAACATTCGGCTAGACATTTATTTAAGGTCGGTTCTTACAATTCACGTCGCTTTTTTAATTTATCGGATAGTATTCATCGTGAAGTTGATTCAATTCAAATTGCTCCAACTCAGTATCACTATTTACCAGAAAGATGGGTTAGACTAACCGATTATAAAGGAGCTACTTATTTTATTCAGCCGTTTGTTCAATGGCAGTTTAGGGCAAACGAAAAATTAACATTTAACACAGGATTACATGCTCAATATTTTGCTTACAATAACAAATCTTCTTTGGAACCAAGGTTGGGCGTGAAGTGGAATGTAAATACAAAGAATACAATTAGTTTTGGATATGGATTACACAACCAATTACCAACGTCTCGTTTGTTTTTTAGAAAAGTTGAAACAGCTGATGGAACGATAATACCCAATAAAAATTTAGGTATGATTCGGAGTCAACACTTTGTTTTAGGGTACGATTTAAATATAGGAAAACATTCTCGTTTCAAATCTGAAGTATATTACCAATTGTTAGATAAAGTGCCTGTCGATGTTAATAATAATTCATATTCTGTCTTGAATTTTGGTGCCAATTTTGACCTTTCATTTCCTGATACTTTGGTCAATAAAGGTACAGGCTCGAATTATGGATTAGAATTGACCTTAGAGCGTTTTCTTAACAATGGATTTTACTATTTAATGACAACATCGCTGTATCAATCGCAATATAAAGGAAGTGACGGAATAGAACGAAATACAGTTTTTAATGGAAATTATACTTTTAATGCCTTAAT
>WFNC01000384.1 GCA_015488785.1 Flavobacteriales bacterium
CCTAAAAATGCGATTTTGAGTATTGCAGGAAATGTAACAACCAAAACAATAAAGCCACTTGTAGAAAAATGGTTTGGAGGCATTGAAGGAAGAGAAAAATACGTTCGGAATTTACCAAAAGAACCAAAACAAACAGCGTTTAGAAAGTTAGAAGTAGAACGAGATGTCCCTTCAGATATGATTTATGTGGCTTTTAAAATGGGGAGTCGTTTAGAAAAATCGTACTATGTTTCTGATTTAATTTCAGACGTAATGTCTCGTGGAGAGTCTTCTCGATTGTACAAAAAACTGATAAAAGAGAATCCAAGTTTTACCGATATTAACGCCTACATATCTGGAAGTTTGGACGATGGATTGTTCATTGTAAGTGGAAAACCAAAAGAAGGTGTAAGTTTAGACGAAGCCTATCAATTGATAAGAACGGAGCTAGACATTATGCAAAAAGAGTTGTGTGACGAAAAAGAATTGACAATGGTTAAAAATAAGATAGAATCAACAGCTGTTTTTGGCGAAATGAGTGTCTTAAATAAAGCAATGGGCTTAGGCTATTTTGAATTATTGGGCGATGCCAATATGATAAACCAAGAGAAAGACAAGTTGCAAGATATAACGGTAGAAGAAATATTAGAAGAAGCTAAAAAAATGTTTGTAGCTTCGAATTGTTCTGTTTTGTATTACAAATCTAAAAAGAAATAAACCATGTTAGATAGAAAAATAGCCCCTCAAATAAAAAAAATAACAGAAATTCCTTTTCCAAGTCCAACGGTTAAAAAACTGTCGAATGGAATCCCAATTCATGGGTTTAACATCGGAAGTCAGGAAGTGGTACAAATAGAATTGATTGTAAAAGCAGGGCAGAAACAAGGTGAAAAGCCTTTGGAAGTCAGTGCTATGGCAAATATGGTTGGCGAAGCATCTAGCAAATACAAAGCAGGAGAAATCATAGAAATGATTGATTATTATGGAGCCTTTTTTGAATCTTCTTGCGATGGAGACAAAACTTATTTTGCTTTATTTACCTTAACCAAGCATTTAAAAACAGTATTGCCAATTTTTGCAGAAGCCATTTTAAATCCTACTTTTCCAGAAAGAGAAACAAGTATTTATTTAAAAAATTCGCAACAAAATTTCTTAACAGATCAAGAAAAAACAGGCTATATTTGCCGTAAGAATTTTAATAGACTGTTATTCAAAGATCATCCTTATGGAAGAACCTTGTCTGTTGAAGATTATGATGATGTAACAAGTGAAAGTTTACACGCTTTTCACAAAAAACATTTAGTCGCTCCAAATTGCGAATTGTTTGTGTCTGGAAATTACAACGAAGATTTGTATGCGTTATTAGAAAACTATTTTGCTCCAATACCGAACAAAAAAAGTGAAATTATTACCTTTCCAAAAGTAATTACAAACGAAGGAGGAAAATATTTTTTCGAAAAAGAAGATGCAATTCAATCTGGAATTAGAATTGGGAAAGCACTAGATGTAGAATTTGGAAGTACCGATTTCTATAATTTAAGAATATTAAATACCCTTTTTGGAGGTTATTTTGGTTCTCGACTAATGAAAAACATCAGAGAAGACAAGGGCTATACTTATGGAATTGGTTCAGGAGTAGCCTCATACGAAGATGGGGCATTTTTCTTTATATCTACCGAAGTCGGTAAAGATGTAACTCCGTTGGCAGTAAAAGAAATTTACAAAGAACTAGACGAAATCACATCAAAAGAAGTAACGCAAACAGAATTAGAAACGGTAAAAAACTATATGCTAGGAAGTTTACTAAAAGAATCTGACGGAGTATTTTCTATTGCCGATCGTTTCAAAGGAGTCTATTTTAAAGGCGATTCATTCGATTTTTACAATCGATACATTCAGGCAATAAACAAGGTAACTACTAAAGATTTGTTAACAACAGCCCAAAAGCATTTGAATAATACCAATATGCTAGAAGTTATAGCAGGTGCTAAATCTGATGAAAATTAATAATTAATAATTAACAATTAATAATTACTTTAATTATCTTTGAATTTCAATTATGGAAAAAGAAATATCAATACCTCAAATATCGCTAGTTATACCACTTTTAAACGAAGCGGAATCGTTACCAGAGCTAAGTCAATGGATAGACAAGGTTTGCGTAGCCAATAATTTTAGTTACGAAATTCTATTTATCGACGATGGAAGTACAGACGAATCGTGGGAAGTAATAAATGACTTAAAAGCGAGTAATAGCAATGTAAAAGGAATTTCTTTTAGAAGAAATTACGGGAAATCAGCGGCGTTAAATGTTGGTTTTGCGGCAACAAAAGGAAACGTAGTTATAACCATGGATGCCGATTTGCAAGACAGTCCAGAAGAAATCCCAGAACTATACACCATGATTTCCGAAGAAGGTTTTGATTTGGTTTCGGGTTGGAAAAAGAAGCGTTTCGATCCTTTGTCAAAAACAATTCCAACCAAGTTTTTCAACGGAGCAACACGTTACATGAGCGGAATTCAGCTCAACGATTTCAATTGTGGATTAAAAGCTTACAAAAGCGAAGTGATTAAAACCATAGAAGTTTATGGCGAAATGCACCGCTACATTCCCGTTATTGCAAAATGGGCAGGTTTTACCAAAATTGGCGAAAAAGTAGTTCAACATCAAGAACGAAAATACGGAGTAACAAAATTTGGTTTAGAACGTTTTATCAACGGGTTTTTAGATTTATTTAGCATCTCATTCATTGGTAAATTCGGAAAAAGACCCATGCACTTTTTTGGAACAATCGGAACACTAATGTTTGCAATCGGATTTTTCTTTTTCCTATTCATAGGCGTAGATAAATTATTTTTCGATACAACAGGCGCATTATTAGCCAGTAGAACAGGTTTTTATATCGCATTGACCGCTATGATTATTGGATTTCAAATGTTTTTGGCAGGCTTCCTAGGAGAAATGATCGCTAGAAGTTCACCAAATAGAAACAACTATTTAATAAAAGATAAAATATAATTTGGGCGTTTTATACCAATTAAATTATTTTTTAAGGCGCTTTTCGATATTTAATTGGTATAAACGGGCTATCCACTTGTAGTTTTTGTTTTGAAAACTAAGAATAACTAAGCCAAAAAGGAGCTTCTAAAGTCGCTCTTTTCAACTAAGTTAAGCTAAGTTTCAAAAACAAAAAGCTACCGTTACTATCCCTAACGCAAAAAAAAAATAGAAACAAAATTGTTTAGCAGAAGATTCAAAAGCATTTTGCAATGCTACAATCTCACTATAAAATATTAAAGATGAAAAAATACTCTGTAATTGTACCCGTTTACAATCGAATAAGTGAAGTCGTAGATTTGTTAGACAGTTTACAAAAACAAACCTACAAAAATTTCGAAATAATAATAGTAGAAGACGGCTCAACCGACAAGTGTGATAAAGTAGTAGAAGAATATTCAGCAACATTAGACATCAAATATTTCTTTAAAGAAAACTCAGGACCAGGCGACAGTCGAAACTACGGAATGGAAAAAGCAGAAGGGGAGTACCTTATTTTCTTTGATTCCGATTGCATAATCCCAGCACAATATTTTGCCGAAGTAGAAAAATATTTAGCCACCAATCCAGTAGATGCATTTGGAGGACCAGATAGCGCCGACGAATCATTCTCCAATGTACAAAAAGCCATCAACTATTCCATGACTTCTATTGTAACGACAGGAGGAGTAAGAGGAAAAGAAAACAAACTAGATACTTACCAACCACGAAGCTTCAACATGGGGATAAGCAGAGCCGTTTACGAAAAAGTAGGAGGATACAGCGATATTCACCCAGGCGAAGATCCTGATTTGAGTTATCGAATTATGAATGCAGGTTTTAGCATTGGATTAATAGAAGACGCATTTGTATATCATAAAAGAAGAATCGATTTCTCTAAGTTTGTAAAGCAAGTCTATAAATTTGGAGTCGTTAGACCAATACTCATTAAATGGTATCCCGATAAATTCAAAATTACCTATACATTCCCCACCTTATTTCTATTGGGGAGCATACTATTAGTCATTCTTTCGTTAACAGTTTCTAGTCTTTTTACTTTACCGTTAACCCTTATTTCGCTCGTATTCTTTGTAGAATCATTTATGAAATACAAAAGCTTGCCAATTTCTATCTTGTCCATCTTCGCTAGCTTTATCCAATTGTACGGTTATGGATATGGATTTTTAAGAAGTGGAATCAAAATTTTAATCTTAAAACAAGAAGAACGAAAAGTACTAAAAGATTTCTTCTTTGACGAAGAGTAGGGGAACATGTTTACCGCAAATATTTAGAATTTCTTTGATTGTCAATTAATTCGTTGTTCTATTGATTTGAATGTTTTAAAACACTTGAATTATTTTAATATATTGATTTTCATTTAGTTGTATTTAGTTATATGAATATTTAATTTAATATCAAGTTTTTAATTTATAGTATTTATACCAAATAGATATTGAAATGCGCCAAATAAATAATTTTATTATCACATATACTTCTTCAAATAAAATCACCATAGCTAA
>WFNC01000385.1 GCA_015488785.1 Flavobacteriales bacterium
ACAGGAGTTCCGCTTTCTCCTTTTAGTTTTGTATGCACGTCTTTTATCGCCAGTCCAACACCTGCTATTACAGAATCATTAACAGCAATTATCCGATCCGAAGGCATCATTCCTGCCCGATCAGACGGACCTCCTTTTATTACATTGGTAATCATTAAGGTATCTCTAAGAACAATAAATCGAATTCCCACTCCTCCAAAATGACCTTGCAATCTTTCATTTTGTTGTTCTGTATTCTTAGCCGAAATATAAGAAGAATGTGGGTCCAATTCTTTCAACATATTTTTAATCGTAACCTCAATAAGCTCTTCTCTTTTTACCGTATCAACGTATCTGTTTTCCACCATTTCCAATACATGAGAAAGTTTAGATACCTCTTCTTGTTGAACAATGTTCTTTGTCGAAATAAATTTCCCTGCACCTACAGAATAGGCCATTGCCGAACAAATAGCAATCAATAAAGGGGTCAATAATATATATACTTTCATAATCTTTCTAAGCTTCGTTTGGATTCTCTATTTGTACAACTTCTACACCTACGTGTTTCAAAAAATCTACACCCTCCGTGTTTTTGTATTTATCTATAAACACAATTCTCTTAATTCCAGATTGATGAACCAATTTAGAGCAGTCTTTACAAGGCGAAAGCGTTAAGTAAAGCGTCGAACCTTCACAGCTATTAGTACTCGAAGCAACTTTCAATATCGCATTTGCTTCAGCATGCAAAACCGACCATTTTGTATCTCCATTATCATCTTCACAACAGTTTTCCATTCCCGAAGGCGTTCCATTAAAACCATCAGAGATAATTCTTCGCCCACTAACAATCAATGCTCCAACTTTTTTTCGTTCACAATGCGAGAGTTTAGACCATTCCATAGCCATTCTCAAATATGCTTTATCAAACCTAATTTGTTTTTCTTCTTGTTTTTCCACAACACAAAAGTAAATAAAAAAGACTTCATTTTACCCATTAAGTTTGTAAACTAATAAAGAAGAACTATTTTTGTGCAAAATCTAAAAATACCATGGTAGAAATTGACGGAAAACTTATCTCGTTAGACGTTTTCGAAAAACGATTTGTGTGTGATTTAAATGCTTGCAAAGGCGCTTGTTGTGTTGAAGGAGACAGCGGAGCACCTTTAGAAGAAGAGGAAATTGACTTAATCGAAGACAACCTCGAAAAGATTAAACCCTATATGCGTGCAGAAGGTTTAGCAGAAATCGAAAAAACAGGAGTATTTTATATGGATCAAGACAACGAACCTGTAACTACTTTGGTAAACAACGCCGAGTGTGCATTTGTATTTTTCGACGAAAACAATATTACCAAGTGTGCAATCGAAGCAGCTTATAACAATGGGGACATTACTTACAAAAAACCTATTTCTTGTCATTTATATCCCATCAGAGTCAAAAAATTAACAAATTATGTAGCGCTAAATTATAGCCACTGGAATATTTGTAATGATGCTTGTAAACTCGGAAAAAGCTTAGATGTCAAAACGTTTAAATTTCTAAAAGAACCAATTATTCGAAAGTGGGGCGCAGATTTTTACGAAAAACTTGAATCAGTAGATCAAGAGCTAGAAAAGCGTAATTAAGTGTTTTTTTAGGGGCTTCCTCTAATTCCCCGAAAAGGGAAATTAGAGTCGGGCTATCACTACTCACTTTTTTCCTGAAAAAGGAAAAAGAGTTCAAACAAACCGTTCTATCCCTAAGCCAGATAAACATTTGTTTAAGGAACAAAAAATAAGAAGCGAAACGATTCAGTAAAAATTACAAATCTTGAATTCAAGAAATCAAAGTATTGTAAAACAATTATCTCATTTTTAAAAAGAGATAGCCCTAAAAACCTTGGCTTTACGCTATTTTCTCAATATTGTGAAGGTTTTATTGCGTTTGGAACTTTAATTGACTATATTTACTATATATTGTAAACTTAAATGCTTTAAAGTGCTTCATAATGGACTTAGGAAATAAAATAACAGAATTAAGAAAGTTAAAAAACTTATCGCAAAGTCAATTAGCTAAAAACATAGAAGTTTCTAGAGAGATAATTGGAAGATACGAACGAAACGATGCTACCCCATCTATTGACGTGGCAAAACGTATTGCAGAAGCTCTTGACGTTTCTTTAGATTATCTTGTCGGAAATTCTGAACAAAAACTAGATACTGACACTAGAAATAAAATGCAGGAAATTAATAAATTAAAACCAGAGGATAAAAAAATGGTCTTTACCTTTTTAGATGCGTTTATCACAAAAACTAAACTACAAAGTATATTATGATTATAACATTAGACATAAACGACAATAAAGCTCCTGCTTTTTTAAATTTTATAAAATCGTTAGATTTTATAAAGGTCGAAGATAAAAGTGATGAACCTACTAAAGAAGATATTTTAAAAAGTATAAAAGATGGCTTAACAGAAGTCAAATTGCATAGCGAAGGAAAGATAAAACTGCAATCAGCTAGAGACTTTTTAAATGAAATATAATGTATTAGTTACTTCGGGATTTAAGAAAGAAAATAAAAGACTTTCTAAAAAATATAAATCACTGAAAAAAGAAATTTTAGAATTAATTGAGCTTTTAGAAGACGAACCAGAGCAAGGAACTTCACTTGGAGAAAAGTGCTATAAAATAAGAATAGCAATAAAATCTAAAGGAAAAGGAAAGTCTGGAGGTGCTAGAATTATAACACATTTAAAACTGGTAGAAAACAATGTTTTTCTAATTTCAATTTATGACAAATCAGAACAAGGCTCTATTTCTGACAAAGAAATTAAAAAGCTAATCAAAGCATTGTAAAACAATTATTTCATTCTTGAAAAGAGAGAAGCCTAAAAACCGAGGCTTTACGCTATTTTCTCAATGTTGAGAAGGTTTTATTGCGGAATGCGTGGAATGTAACGTACTAGAAACGTAAGATTTAACTTCATATTCGTATTTAACATAAATAGCTTTTGTTTCTTCTATACCCTCATTTAAAATTTTATAATCATTAATAATAAACCTCATTGTATGTAGACCAATAGTCTTAGTATTTATAGGTATTTTACAAACAAAAGAATCTGTATCATATCTAGTTATAGTTGATGTATCTAATATTCTATATAGACTAT
>WFNC01000386.1 GCA_015488785.1 Flavobacteriales bacterium
TTGAAATGCGCCAAATAAATAATTTTATTATCACATATACTTCTTCAAATAAAATCACCATAGCTAAGGCTATGCTGATTTTATTTTCATCGTCTATGTAAAAATAAACTTTATTTTTTTAAGCGCATTTCAAGACCTAATTGGTATTACAAGTTGGGAATGTAAGGTGTTAATAACTCAGGATGGTTATCGCTAATAATTGGAAAAACCATTGAACTTCGTTGCGTCACTCTATATTCGTTTCCCAAAAACAAATTTAGTAACTCCTCTACCCTATCTTTGTTTGTCCCAATATAATCGGCAATAAGCTTAGAGTTTTCCTTACTATGTACTTCCAATAATTGCTGCCTGATATCCATTTTAGTTTTTTTCGAACAGCATGATGCTTTCTATGTGAGAAGTATGAGGGAACTGATCTACTAATGTTAGTTTCTTCAATTCGTAACCTGCTTCTTTTAATTCTATGGCATCTCTAGCTTGTGTTCCTGGGTTGCAACTAACGTAAACGATTCTGTTGGCTCCAAGTTTCATTACTTTTTTCAAGGTCTTAGGAGCTATTCCTCCCCTTGGTGGATCTAAAACTATTGTTCCTATTTTTCCTTCGTATTGAGGATATTGTAATAAGAATTTACCTACATCTGCTGCGTAGAAATCAACTCCTTCTATTTTATTTAGCGTAGCATTTCGTTTTGCATTTTCGATTGCAGAAGCGACTATATCTACTCCAATAATTTTTGTTTTTTCTGTTTTTGAAGCTAATATTTGTCCGATTGTTCCTGTTCCACAAAACAAATCCATTACGACTTGGTTTTCGATATCGTTGTTGTCCATGGTATAGTCAACAACTTTTTGGTATAAACGTTCTGCACTTCCTGGGTTGGTTTGAAAAAAACTTTGCATGCTTATTTCAAATTCTAATCCTAATACGCGTTCAATTATAGTTGATTTTCCCCAAGCTGTATCGCTAGGACCTTTTTCAAGTTTGGCTCTATCGGCTACGTCATCATTTATTGTATGTATAAATCCTGCTAATCTTTTTCCCAATAGGTTTTGTAAAAATTCGACAAAAGCATTGGTGTCAAAATCTTTTTTATTGGTTGAGCTTGTGACTAAGTTCAAAAGTAACTCATCATCGGCAAAACTTTTACGAACAACTAAGTGACGGAAAAAACCTTCTTTTTTGGGTGGGTGCCAAGCAGGCATTCCTGTTTTTTCTAAATAAAGTCTTATTTCTTTTAATTTGTTTTCAAATTCGGCATCAAACAATCCAGAATCTTTGTCTAGATTTTCAACTTTCCACCAAGTTCCGCTATGTTTAAACCCCAAAGCAAAATCATCGTGTTCTTGATCTGTTTCAATGTCGTGCCTGATTACAGAAAAGGAATATTCCATTTTATTTCTATAATTGAAATCACTTGGTGAAGCAATATACTCGTCGAAAAGGTCTCTTACATTTTTTATTTGCCCTAGTTTTTCGAACAAAGTTAAGGTTGTTTCTTTTTTGTATTCCCTTTGCTTTTCGATTGGTAAAGTAAGAAATGGTGCTCCCGAAATTGGTTGTTGGTGCATTACGCATTCGTCTGGAGAACGTTCCAATACTTTTCTCAATCTCGTTTCGGCGTGTTTTTTTCTTTTCTTTGTAATGGTTACTTCTACTTTTTGACCTGGTATTCCATTGGCAACAAATACAACAAAGCTTCCATTGTCAGTCTCTACACGAGCGATTCCTTTCCCGCCAAAAGCCATATCTTCAATTTCTAGCTCTATTGTTTCTCCTTTTTTAATATTCATTTTCTTAAAGTAATTTGTTGTTATGCAAAGACAAAAAGTCCTAAGCCGAGCCCTAAAATAATTAGTGCTATATTTTTTAATTTATCCTTTTGTTCGTGATACTCTTCAAAAACTAAAAGTGTCGTAATATGAATGAGCATTCCTGTAGTAACTGCCAAAAGAATTGTACTCAAATGATTTACCCAATTTGAATTTTGTAATTCGATACCGATTAAACCTCCAGCAGGAGACATTAATGCAAAAAGTAGAAACAAGCCAATAACTGTCGTCTTTTTTAGATTGGATTGGATTAGAAATAACATTAAAACAATAGATACCGGGATTTTGTGCCCTAGAATAGCCCAAAAGAATATATTTGAAAATTCATTACCATGAGCAACAACACTATGAACGTGCCCCTCATGTAAATTCGCCGATGTAGTTGTTAAAAACAAAGGAATTCCCTCTATAAATGAATGCATACACAATCCAAAAAACATAGAAAACAACGTTCTTTGCATCGATTCGTGAGCGTGATTATGATTGTGATGAACATGACCGTGCTCCACTCCTCTCGAAAACAATTCTAAAAATATTTGAAAAACAAACCCTAATAAAACATAAGCCCCAATATTTGGAATATCTTCATGGAAAATTTCGGGTAAGATGTGAATGCAAATTAAACTTAAGACAAAAGAAACACCTACTGTGGTTAAATAATGTTTAATTCCAGAAAAGTATTTATGGAATGTAAACGTTAGTCCTCCAGCAATAATTACGGCAAAAAATAAAATTGATAAGACAATCCAATTACTCATTCTGTTTCTATAAAAAGTTTAAGCTAATAATCTATTTTAACAACGACAAAAGCTAATTTCCGCAAATTTAATAAAAATCGATTAGAACATAGAGAAGGTTCTTTTTTATTTATGAAAATATTCTTAAAATCCTATTGAGCAAATATAAAGAAGCTGATCTGCATCACATTTTTAAACAAATCCTTTAACTAATTTTGCGTTCGTTATCTAGAATGAGTTTAGATAGTGTAATCTATAATCAAAAATAAATGAATTCATATTTATCAACAGTCAATGAGTTGCCAGACGGACATCCTGTTCGTGTGTATTATCAAGAAAGTGAATTAATTCAATCATTGTTAGATGAATTAGAGGAAGTAAACCCTGAGAAAGAGTTTCAAAAATACTTTAATATTTTTAACCAACTCACAACCATCGAAAAACGATTTGCGAGGAAAGAAAACCAATTGTTTCCTTATTTAGAAAAACATGGATGGAATGGACCAAGTCAAGGTATGTGGTCTTTTCATGACAATTTGAGAGATCAAATACGATTTTTAAACAATCACAACAAAGAATATAAAATAGAAAATATCAAGGAAAATTTACCTTTCTTAATTAATGGTATTCGAAATTTACTGGCTGTTGAGGATACTCGTTTATTCCCAAACGCAATGGATTTATTATCGAAAGAAGAATGGGAAGATTTTTATGAAGGAGACGAGGAAATGGGTTGGATGCTATTGGAAAAGCCAAAGCCATATCCTCCTGTTTCAGAAGAGTACCTGCATCCGAGCAAAGATTTTACAGAACGAGAATTGTCTTTTTCTACAGCAGATTCATTTCATTTGGATGAAGGATACATGACGCCAGACCAAGTCAACTTGCTATTAAGATTCTTACCAATAGACATCACTTATGTAGATGAGAACGATAAGGTTATCTTTTACAACCGTGGTGATAATCGAGTATTTCCAAGGAGTAAGGGGATAATAGGTAGAGAGGTTCGCTTTTGTCACCCTCCAAAAAGTGTTGACATGGTCTTGCGAATTGTTGATGAATTTAAAGCAGGAACAAGAGATGTTGCTGAATTTTGGTTTAACTTTAGAGGGCAAATAATTCACATTAGATATTTCGCTATTAGAGACAAGGATAAAAAATATAGGGGTGTAATCGAAATGTCGCAAGATATAACAGATATACAAAAACTAGAAGGAGAAAAGAGACTTTTGGATTGGGATTAGTCATAATTAGAAGTTATCAAACAAAAAAAGAGCACGATAAAATATTTTATAGTGCTCTTTTTTTGTTTGTTGAATTAATTACTTAAGACTCTCTAAAAAAGTCTAAAAAGCTACTAAAACAGCAGTACTACTGATTTTGAGTGTTTTTCAGTGAACCCTACTTAATCTTCTTTACCAATACAACTCCTGGTATATGAGCTGCCATATCATTGTTTCCGATTTTAACATGACTTGGATAAAATTTCATTTCAGTATAATCTTCTCCGCTTTTGGTTTTCACTAAAAAGAAATCATATTTTATTTTTTGAGCGGTAAATGGTTTTTCCATTTTTAATTTAAGCCATTTACTTTTATCGTTTGGCAACATTGCTACTTCTAACCCTTCGCACTTTTGAGGTAAGAAAGGTGTTAACGGGTTTTGAACTCCAGCTTTTAACACTTTTATTTCGTAAATCTGTCCAGATAAGTTATTGAATAGAAACAATTGATATATTCCTAAAGAAATAAGCGGAACTAAATTTAAACGAAATGCAAAGTTCTCGAAAGTTAAACCAAATGTAATATCTATCATAAAAATAGAAGGTCCATAAACAAAACTAGAACCGATGGATAAATAGATAAACTGTGCAAATATCCAAGCGTAAGTCAATGGTTTTATAATCTTTTTGTCTTTTGCATAAATACCAAGTATTCCTAACCCTAACAATCCTACGATTAAACCTCCAATGTTCCAATCGCTAAAAAATAAGACAAAATTCGTAAGTGTAAAAATCAATACTGTAATCAGTACTGCTCTTTCAAAATATATTCTTTTCATGTTTATTAAAACTTTTTTTGCAAAAGTACTAAAAACTATCGAACCTTAATAAAAATAAATCATTCAAATATTCAAAAAGCGATTTGCATTAAGTATATTTGTAATATGGCAGACGATATGAGTGGTTTTTCTAAAAAACCGAAGTTAACATCTGATGAATTTTACTTATCGCCAGAAGGATATATGGTTTTTACCGAAAGATATCATTTAAAAAGAGGCTACTGTTGTAAAAACGGTTGTAAGCACTGTCCTTATGGATACGATAAGAAAACGGATTCGTTTAAGAAATAATTATGAGTACAGTAAAAATAAAAAATAAAAGAGCGAGATACGAGTATCAATTTATAGATACATTTACAGCTGGAATCCAATTAATGGGGACAGAGATTAAATCGATTCGCTTAGGAAAAGCGAGTATAACAGAGGCTTATTGCGTAATTGATAACGACGAAGTTTTTGTTCGAAATATGTCTATTGAAGAATATGGAAACGGTGGTTTTGTAAATCATTCTCCTCGTAGAGACCGTAAGCTTTTATTAAATAGGAGTGAAATAAATAAAATTAACCGTAAATTAAAAACGACTGGTTACACGCTTATTTGTACACTGATGTTTATTGACGAAAAAGGTCGAGCAAAACTAAATATTGCTTTGGCAGAAGGAAAAAAACTTCACGATAAAAGAAATTCTATAAAAGATAGAGACGACAAACGTGAAATGGCTCGAAAATTAAAGAATTTTTAAATCATTATGAAAAAATACGTTTGCATTCTAAGAGGTATAAATGTCGGAGGACGAAACAAAGTTCTAAAAGATGATTTGATTGAACTTTTTGAAGGATTAAATTACAAATTTGTCAATACTTATATTCAAAGTGGTAACATTGGTTTTTCCGACCCAGAAAACAGATCAATTACTGACCTCGAAATAGCGATTCAATTGGAAATAGTAGATTGGTTTGACTTAGGTATTCCTGTTATTGTTCGTTCTCAAAAAGAAATGGAAGAACTTGTAAATAATAATCCGTTTGGAACGGAAGAAAACGTACACCTTACCTTTTTAAAAGAAAAGCCTTCAAACGAAGCATTAAAAAACATTGAAAAATATAATTTTCCGCCAGACGAGTATAAAATTGTTGGTAAGAATATTTATTTGAAATGTGGAGATAAATACAGCAAAACAAAATTGAACAATCAGTTTTTTGAACGCTATTTAAAAGTAAATGCTACGACTAGAAATTGGAAAACAGTTAAGAAATTAAACCAATTGGCAGGTAATTAAAATTAAGAATAATGGAGATTAAATTAAAGTATGATACCCCTAAAGAATGGGCGAATCAAGTTTTAGAAAATTTAGATGAGTTTTTACAAGACCACGCCGACGCAGAACGAAAAGTTTCAACAATGTGTATGTCTATTATTGCTAAATATCCCGATCGAACAGAAATTATAAGTGAATTGACTCAAACTGCGATTGAGGAACTTTTGCATTTTAAACAAGTTTATGCCTTAATTCAAAAAAGAGGAAATGCTTTGGATGGCGTATTTAAAAAAGATAGATATTTAAAAGGAATAATGCCTTTCATCAAAACATCGAGAGATGGTCGTTTTTTAGATCGTTTGATTTTGGCTTCTATAGCAGAAATGAGAGGTGTTGAACGTTTCAAATTAGTTAGTGAAGCTGCAGAAGACATCGATATTAAAAAATTCTACGGAAACTTATACAAACAAGAATTTGCACACGTCAATTCATTCTTAGAAATGGGAATGAAATACTTCCCAGAAGAGGAGGTTGAAAAAAGATTGAATGAATTGCTGGAAGTAGAAGCCGAAGTTGTAGAAAAACTACCTTGGTTGCCTTCGATTCATTAAATAACAGTTAAAAAACTATAAAAACAGAATATTAAGGTTTAGAATTAATATTTTTGATAAAAATTTAGTACCTACATTATGGAAAAGTTGTCAAAACCAATTGGAATCGTATATATTTTAATCGCAATAGGAATGCTTACGAATGGTATTTATAATGCAAACCAAAATATTCCAGACCAGTTCAACCTCTATTGGATGGCGACAGCAGGAGCTTTTCTTATCGGAATATTGAGTTTACTTTTTTCTAAAGGACTAATAGCCTCTACTTACATTTCTAGAATACTCGTGGGAGCATTATTTATTGTCTCTGGATTGATAAAAGCAAACGATACTTTGGGATTTTCTTTTAAACTAGAAGAATATTTTGCCGAACCTGCTCTTAATTGGCCTATTTTTGAACCTTATTCTTTAGTACTTTCTATTTTTATTGCTGCTTCCGAAATTGTTTTAGGATTTGCGGTTCTTTTTGGAGCTTTAATTCGCTTATCTTCTTGGGCTTTACTAGGTATGATTTTGTTCTTTGCTTGGTTAACTTACTTTACGGCAAGTTGCAACGATGCTCAATTGATTGCGATGGAACAAGGAATAGAATTTAGCGGAGATTGTGTAACAGATTGTGGATGCTTTGGTGATGCGCTAAAAGGTTCAGTTGGTCGTTCACTTACTCCTTGGGAATCCTTTTTTAAAGACATTACATTGCTCATTTTTGTTATGCCAATCGTCTTTATGCAAGGTAAAATAAAATTCAATACTCTAAAAGATGATAAAATTATATTACCAGCTGCTTTAATCTTTACAATTATTGTAGGAGCTTGGTTATTTGGATGGTGGTTTCCAACTTTATTTACCGCTATTGTTTTTGCATTGTATTTATTTATTAAGCAAAATTTGGTTCGAGAATCTCAAGTTATTCCGTCGGCGATAGTCGTTATATTGGCTTCATTCGGGTTTGCGCTTTATACAATTAATTATTTACCAATAAAAGATTATAGAGCTTATTCGGTAGGTAGTAACATCACCGAAAAAATGAATGACGGTAAAGATGGAATTTACAACGATTTAATGGTTTATGAAAACAAAGAAACAGGTGAAATTTTAGAAATAGACCAAAACGAATACATGAAACGTTGGAAAGAAATAGAAGCTAGCTATAAATTTAAAGATAGAGTTCAACGTGTTATAGAAGAAGGAATATCTAATTCAATATCGGATTTTAAACCGTACAAATTTTACACAAACCTAAATAGCGAAGAGCAAAAAAACACCGTCCTAAAAAGTGAAATAACAGCCATTTACGATCAATATTTTCAAAAAGTTCACGTACTCGAAAACGTACAATATGGATATACAGATTCTGTTTTGGAAATAGATTACGACGCTTCTTTGTACCCTCTTTCCGATACAACTTGGGTTTACAAAGGCTTAATAGAAGCAGAACTAGACCCAACAAAACAAATGGAGGTTGATTTTACGACTTACTTATTAAATTTAGATAAAGTTCTTTTTATTATTTCTTACGATTTAGATTTATCAAACAAAGAAGCTTGGGAGAAATTAGTTAAAATAGCAGAAGACGCACAAAGTAAGGGTATAAAAGTTTATGCAATCACCAACGGTTTGCCTGCTATGACCGATAAACTAAACAAAGAACTAGGAGCCAATTTAGATTTCTTGACGATGGATGCAACGGAGTTAAAAATCTTAATTCGTTCCAACCCAGGAGTTCTCTACTTAGAAAAAGGAACCGTAAAACAAAAATGGGATTTCAATCGCTTAGACAAATTGGAGCTAGGAAACTAGGAGGTGCTTTTTGGGGAATAGTATTAGCCGATAATCTATTTTCACCAAGAAGGAGCGACTAATGAACGAAACGAGCAGGAGGAACAACTAAAAGTGTTTTTCTAGTAAGGAAGTCATTAACAGTAAAGATACTTTAATTGCAACTTTTAATCTAGATTTACGTTAAATTTAGAATGATCTAAAAACAAGACAGGATTACGCTTAATAAAACCTAAAACTATGAGTCAATTATCAATAAAACAAGCAACCTTAGATGTAGTCAAATCAATGCCCGAAACTAGCACCGTAGAAGACGTTATGTATCAGATTAATTTGATTGCTAAAGCCGTTGAAGGAATAAACGACATAAAGGGAGGTAGAACATCTACAACTTCCGAACTTTTAGATAAAGTAAACAAATGGGGAACGGAACAGTAATTTGATCAACCAAATCAGAAAAACTACTAAAAAAGCATTATAACTTCATTGCTAAAGATTCTAAAATCTATGCTCTAAGGTTTATAAGTAGCTTAATCGAATATACGGAAGAATATTTTAACCGTTCGATTATTGTGAATGGAAGATTAGTTCCCGAGTTTAAAGGAACATCTTTAAATTATCTGAGAGAAATAATCTACAAAGGCTATCGAATTGTTTATTCCTCTTCTGCTGATGATGGAAAAATCTATATTGTTATGGTGATTAGTGGTAGGATGAATATTGAAAAACATATTTAATAATTTTATTTTTGTAACAGATATTGAAATTAAATCTGATTCCAATGATTATTTTGGAAAAAACATCAAATTAACTATTACTCAAAAACAAGAGTTATAACATAGAAAAGGTATTATTTCGAAATTCTTGGAGTGATTGCCGTAGGCTAAGAAAGTAAAACTACCAATAAACGAAACGAGCAGGAGGAACGACTAAAAGTGTTTTTCTAGTAAGGAAGTCATTAACAGTAAAGATACTTTAATTGCAACTTTTAATCTAGATTTACGTTAAATTTAGAACAATCTAAAAACATCTAATTATGAATATTGAAACTAGAATAATTAACCTAACTCAAAGAATCTTAAAAATCAGACAAGAGTCTATTTTAGACCAGTTTGAAAACATATTAGAAAAAGAAGAGATTGTAGCTTATACAACCGATGGTAAACCTTTAACAAGAAATGAATACAAGGCTAAAATTAACTTAGCAAAAGAAAAAGTTGAAAAAGGAGATTATATCACTCAAGAAAACTTAATTCAAGAAGCAAAACAATGGTAAATAAACCAACTGTTATTTGGAGTTCTGACGCTAAAAAAGACCTTAAAAATATTTATGCTTTTTACTTTAATCAAAGTAAATCTTATGCTGATAAATCTATAGATAAAATTTTTAATGCTATTAATCAAATTGTTTTTGCTGGACAATACCAGGAGGATGAAATTTTAGGATTACCATTTCGTCGGTTATTTGTCAATCATGTTAAAATAGTTTACGAAGTATCTGATAATACAATTATAATATATGGATTATTGGATACAAGAAAAGCTCCTAATTCATTTTTAGATTGAAAAATCCTAACCTACACACTAAAGAAACCCCTCCCTTTTTAGCTAAAGCATTTTCATTTTTTAGTTCTGCTCTATCTCTTTATTTAAAAACGTATGCAAATCTGATTCAAACTGTTCTCGATTAAAATCTTTTACTTTTTTTGGTAACGAATCAAAATTGGAGAAAGACGCTAAAAGAGATTTAGTTAGAATACTTTTTGACACGTTATCAGTAGAATTTACAAAATCTAAATACTTATCATTGAATTACTCCTTTTTGTTGATAATAGAAAGGAACATAATTTTTAAAGCAATATACTACTCAAAGTCGGGACACTTTTGCTGCGGAATGCGTGGAGTGTAACACTGCCGTAGGCTAAATAAGAAAGATAAAAAAAGAAAGGACAGCTACTAATGAACGAAACGAGCAGGAGGAACAA
>WFNC01000387.1 GCA_015488785.1 Flavobacteriales bacterium
CCTTTTATATCGTAAAAACTAACTTTACTATTGTTTGAATTCCAACTTTCTTCTTGAACTTTTCCGCTAATTACAATTGACAAATATTGCTCCTCGTTGTATCCGCTTTCAAATTTTTGGTATGTTTTCCCAAATTCATAAAGCTTTACATTTTCGGTTCCGTAGTTTTGGTTTAAACGTACAGCTTCCAATCCATTGAATAGCATCGTTTGACGCATAACGTCAAGTTCCGAACTCAAAGGATTTAGCATTTTCACTGCATAATCTTCTTTTATTTTGTCTGATTTTGCTAATTCAATATAACTAGATTTTGTCAATGAATTAGACATCGCTTCATAAAACCCTACACTTGAAAGCCAATCAGAAATATAGTTTTGGTGTTTTTCTTTATCTAATTTTGGTCTGTAAGACAAAGAAGTATTTAACTTCTCAGGAATTGGAACATTATTAAATCCGTAAATTCTTAATACTTCTTCAGCTATATCTGCTTCTCGTTGTACATCTACGCGGTACGCTGGTACTTCTAAAGCTAATTCCTCCCCTTCTTCTTTTAATACTTTTATATCTAAATAAGATAAAATATCTTTAATTTCATTTTCTTTAAAATCAACACCACAAAGTTTAGAAATTCTAGTTTTATTAACCGTAAAGAAAAAGTTAGGAATAGGATTAGGATAAAGATCTGTAATTTCAGAAGAAATTTTCCCTCCTGCTATTTCTTTTATCAATAAAGCGGCTCTTTTCAAGGCTTCAACGGTTAAGTTTGGATCAATCCCTCTTTCAAAACGAAACGAAGCATCGGTATTCAAACCATGTCTTTTTGCAGTTTTTCGAACACTTACAGGGTTGAAATAAGCACTTTCTAAAAATACATTTATAGTATTGTCATTAATTCCAGATTTTGCACCTCCAAATACTCCTGCAATACACATTCCTTCGCTTGCATTAGCAATCATTAAATCTTCATGGTGTAATTCTCTTTCTGTATCGTCTAAAGTTGTAAATTTTGTAGAAGCATCTAAGTTCATTACCCGAACGGTTTTACCTTCTATTTTTTCAGCATCAAAAGCATGTAAAGGTTGTCCATATTCGTGTAGTACAAAATTAGTAATATCGACTACGTTATTTATTGGAGCAATATCAATCGCATTCAACCTTTTTCTAAGCCATTCAGGAGATTCTTCTATTGTAACTCCACTGATAGAAACTCCACAATAGCGAGGGCACGCTTTTGTGTTTTCTACTTCTACTTTAATTTCTAAATCGTTATTGTCTGCTTTAAAAGTAGAAACATCTGGCCAAGTCAATTTTGTTTCTTTTGGAGAAATCCCTTTGAATTTAAATGCTGCTAAAATATCACGCGCCACTCCTATATGCCCCATCGCATCAGCTCTGTTTGGTGTTAAACCAATTTCTATTTGCGTATCGGTTTCTACTTTGAAATATTCAGAAGCTGGAGTTCCAGGTTTTGCATCTGCATCTAGCACCATTATTCCGTCATGTGCTCCACCGAAGCCAATTTCGTCAGGTCCGCAAATCATTCCTAGCGATTCTACTCCTCTAATTTTTGATTTTTTAATTTTAAAAGATTCTCCATCTTCTCCATATAACATTGTACCGGGCACAGCAACTACAACTTTTTGACCAACTGCTACGTTGGGAGCTCCACAAACAATTTGTTGTGGTTCTCCTCCTACATTGACTGTTGTAATGTTTAGTTTGTCTGCATCAGGATGTTTTTCTTTGGTCAGAACTTCTCCTATTACTAAGCCAAGTAAACCTCCTTTTATACTTGTACTTTCTGCTGTTTTTTCTACTTCCAAACCAGTGTCGGTAAGTATTTCTGAAACCGTTACAGCATCTAAATCTGTTGTAATATATTGCTTAAGCCAATTGAATGAAACTTTCATAAAATTATTTGTTTTTAAATCCAACCGACAAAAATAGTTTTTTTTAGTTTAATTCATGTCTTTGTTCCTTGTAATTTACGCTAAAACTGTATAAAGCCTATTATATAACTTTATTATCATACTCAAGTTTCGTACTATGACAAAGTTGGCTAATCTGCTGATGGTTAAGGTTATAGGAATTTACTACAAGTCCCAAATCTTCAATATTTGTTATTGTTGTTTCAGTAAGAGACTCAATGTCAGTTAGTTAGGTTTATTTTTTTTTAAAGTATGAATTATCAACTTAATAACTGCTAAACTTAATCTTATTAAATTTTCCTTTTATTTCTTGAACTTTTGAGATATCTTCGTGTTTTAGCATGTGTTGTAACTTAAAAGTACAATAAAACCAAGGGATAATCTTGGTTTTTGTACTGTTTATTTTTGATGAAACTCATATGAATTAGGGATGCGAAGCTTAAGTTACTCCTAATATTATTCTTTTAAAAAAAAGAGAATTAAAGAAAACGCTTTTAACTTTGAGAATAAAGATGTTAACTAAACAATTAAAAAAAAGAGATGGAGCTTCTTTACCTTTTACAATATTTAACCTAAAGAGAGTTTATTGGAGTTTATTTCTTTTCTTTACTATTATAATGTTATTATTTATTTTTATAAAAGGATAACAAGTGTCATTTAATTTTTTCGAGTAACTTTTAATTCTCAATTCATAATTCTCAATTCGTAATTCAAAACCTCCTCAACTTAGAATATGAAAGAAACGTCGTTTATAAATCAAAATAAAAAAAAATGGGCTGAGTTTGAGCGAATGACCAAACAAAAGCAAAAAAGCGATCCCGACAAAATGAGTCAGCTTTTTATCGAAATAACCGACGACTTAGCTTATGCACGAACATACTATTCCAAAAGAAGCGTACGAGTTTATCTAAATTCATTAGCACAACAAGTTTTTCATTCCATTTATAAGAAAAAAAGAACACCCCTATCCGTTTTAGTTGATTTCTGGGTAACAGGATTACCGTTAGAAATGTATCGTTCCAGAAAAGCATTGTTGACCGCTTTTTTAATCATGGCTGTGGGAATGCTCATTGGAATTGTTTCTACCATAGACGATCCCGATTTTTTAGGAGCCGTAATTGGTTACGACTACGTAGATTTAACCGAAAGTAATATCAAGAATGGAAAACCAATGGATATTTACGGTTCAGGACAAGAAATGGATTCGTTTCTATCGATAGGAATCAACAATCTAAAAGTAGCATTAATCACCTTTGTCTTAGGATTGTTTTTTTCTGTAGGTTCAGGAATTTTCCTTTTTTTTAATGGAATAATGGTCGGAGCTTTTCAATGGTTTTTTAAAGTTCGAGGATTATTATTAACCTCCTTTCTTACCATTTGGATTCATGGAGCATTCGAAATACCAGCCATAATTTTGGCAGGAGCAGCAGGCATAACCATGGGAAATGGATTAATGTTTCCCAAAACACTAACGCGACTTCAATCGCTTTCTATATCAGCCAAGCGAGGAGTCAAAATTATGATAGGCGTAATACCCATTATTATAATCGCCGCATTTATAGAAGGATTTGCAACACGTCATACCATTATTACAAACGTTGGAGGAGCGGTCGAAACAGAATGGGCAACATGGGTAAAATGGCTAATTATATTAAGTAGCTTTTCTTTTATGCTTTTATATTTTGTCGTTTATCCATACTTCGTAGCCAAAAGAACCAATTTGGATGAAGCTATTGAGGATACCCCTATTTTTGTAATTCCTCAAAAAATGGTTTTCTATAAAATAAGAAACCTTGGAGAGTTATTCGCCGATTCGGTTCTAGTTTTTAGTCGAAATGCAGGAGAAAACCTAAAACCTTTCTTTGTTTTAGTCCCTTTATTTACAATTGCTACAACGTTCTATTATAATTCTACCTTTTACGGAAGTGCAGAATTAGATTGGTATCAAAACATGGAAATGATGTTCTCTTTTGATTACGAACACTTTTCCTTATTCTATTTTTTAG
>WFNC01000388.1 GCA_015488785.1 Flavobacteriales bacterium
ATGATCTCTTTGTAATTGAAGGAATAGAAAACTATGAAAAGGTTGACATCATAATTATGAACAGATGGGGTAACAAAGTTTACGAAGCCAAAGGATACAAAAATGATTGGGATGGAACCAATAAGTTTGGTATCTCGGTAGGTCAAGACCAATTACCAGTTGCTACTTATTTCTATATCGTCGATTTAGGAGACGGTCAAAAAGCGCTTAAAGGTTATGTTTACTTAAATAGATAAATCTAAAAGTTGATTATTTAATAATCCTCACTACAAATAGTAGTGGGGATTTTTTTGTTAAATATTTTATTTAGAGTAGAAAAAAGAAAGGATAGACGCTAAATGATTTAGCAAATAAAAACAGGGTTATACCAATTAATATTAATCCAAAATCAATAAATATTTTACATTTACTTTTTAGACTTTTTCAGTGAACCCTACTTAATTCAGAACTGATAGAACACCTATCATCTGCTAATGATAAATCTGCTGTAGTAATTTAATACTTTATAATATTAATAATCTGTAAATATCCCTCATTGCGTGAGGGGTTGTAGCGATTGTTTGAACTCCTTTTGTTTTTTTTGATTTATGAAAAACAAAAGAGTGAGTGCGGAAAACCCGACCCGATAGGGGCACGCCCAAAATAGAAATTATAGTATGCAAGCATAACTTTTCTACAAAATAGTATGCAAGCATAACAAATTTTAGTATATTCGTATCAATAAATTTTAAATAAGGGAATGAAACCTGAAGAAACAATAGATTTTCACATACGTTGGGCTTGGTTTAATATATCGAGAATGTACAATATAGAGGCAGCGAATTATGGTGGTTCGATGGCGATTGGCTATACATTATTGAATATTGATACCAAGGAAGGAACACCTTCTACCAAGCTTGCTCCAAAAATGGGAATGGAGGCTAGAAGTCTTACACGTATGATTAAATCGTTAGAAGAAAAAGGGTTAATTTTTAAACAAACTGACAAAAAAGACAAAAGAATGGTTCGCCTTTTTTTAACCGATTTGGGACAGGAAATGAGAGCAAAAGCAATTTCTTCAGTGATTAATTTTAACGAAAAGATTCAAGGCGAAATACCTCAAGAAGATTTAGAAACAACATTTAAAGTGTTGAGCCAAGTCAATCAAATAATAGATCGAAATAATATATTTAATTAATATAAACAATTGCTAACAATTTTAGTCTGTTAGCATTAACTAAAAAATAAACAAATGAAACGAAACATCAGGAAAGTTGCAGTATTAGGCTCAGGAGTAATGGGTTCTGCAATCGCATGTCATTTTGCAAACGTTGGTTGCGAAGTGTTGTTATTGGACATTGTTCCAAAGGAAGCGGAAGATTCAAAAAGTAAATCGGCTAGAAATAGCATCGTAAATGGAGCTTTAAAAGCTGCATTGAAATCGAAGCCCTCTCCTATTTATACGCCTAGTTTTGCTAAACGTATAGCTACGGGTAATATGACCGACGATATGCACAAAATTAGTACGTGCGATTGGATTATCGAAGTTGTAGTTGAGCGTTTAGATATTAAAAACATCGTTTTTACAAACGTAGAAAAATACAGAACACCAGGAACTTTAATTACTTCGAATACTTCTGGTATTCCGATTCATATGATGTTGGAAGGTAGAAGCGAAGATTTCCAAAAACATTTTGTTGGAACACACTTCTTTAACCCTCCGCGTTATTTAAAATTATTAGAAATTATACCAACTCCAAAAACAGATCCAGCTGTTGTTGAGTTTTTTATGAATTATGGAGCTAAAATATTAGGTAAATCTACTGTTTTATGTAAAGATACTCCTGCATTTATTGCGAATAGAGTTGGAGTTTTTGCAATTCAAGATTTATTCCACACCGTAAAAGAAATGGGATTAACTGTTGGAGAAGTAGATAAATTAACTGGTCCTGTAATGGGAAGACCAAAATCAGCTACTTTCCGTACTTGTGATGTTGTTGGTTTAGATACTTTGGTACACGTTGCCAACGGAGTAAAAGATAATTGTCCCGACGATGAA
>WFNC01000389.1 GCA_015488785.1 Flavobacteriales bacterium
ATAGATGATCCGAGTGCTTTTGGTGTTGTTAAACTAAATAACGAAGGTGTCATTACCGATTTTGTTGAAAAACCCAAAGATTTTGTTTCTGATTTAGCAATTATAGGAATTTACTATTTTAAAGACGGTGAAAACTTAGCAAACGAGTTGCAATACTTGATTGATAATAAGATCACTGAAAATGGTGAATATCAATTGACAAATGCTTTGGAAAACATGAAGCAGAAAGGACTTCAATTCAAAACAGGAGAAGTTAAAGAATGGTTAGATTGTGGAAATTATAAAGCTACAATTCATTCCAATCAACGTGTACTAGAGTTTGAAGAAGAAGAACAAGATACCATTTCTCCAAATGCGACTTTAGAGAATGTAATCATCATTGAACCATGTTTTATTGGTGACAATGTTGTCATTAAAGATAGTCTTATTGGACCTCACGTTTCTGTTGGTGCAAACACGGTAATAACGAATAGTATGATAAAAAATTCTATTATTCAATTGGATTCTAATATCGATAACGCCAATATTTCTAACAGTATGATTGGAAATAAAGTGGTTTATACAGGTCGTAGTAAAACATTGAGTATCGGTGATTTTACAGAAATTAAAGAATAACTTGTTGAAATATCCATTATATATCGTCCTTATTCTAATTTCTTTTTCGAGTTGTAGCTCGAAGAAGAAATTGAATGGTAAAGGAAAAACGACACATTTAAGCCAAAAAAAAGAAAATGAATTTGCTTCTAATTTCATAGAAGCAACCACTCAAAAAATTATAGGGAACTATGATTTGGCTCAAAAACTGTTTCTTGAAGGTTTAAAAATTAAGCCTAAAAGTGCTGTGACTTATTTTGAACTTTCAGGGATCTATGGGTATAAGAAAATGGGGCGAGATGCGGTAGAGAGTGCAGAGAAATCCGTTCAACTTAATCCAGAAAATGATTGGTATAAAACAAACTTAGCTGTTCTTTATCAAAAGTACGGAATGTATGAAGAGTCGTTAAAGCTCTACAAAACATTGGTAGAAAAGCATCCAGGACGTTATGAGTATTTATTTACTTTAGCAGATAACTATTTGGTATTAAATAAAAAAGAAGATGCGCTAACGGTTTACAGTAAAATTCAAAAAACAATGGGTAATTCGGAAGAATTAGCATTGCATAAGCAGAATTTATATTTAGAGTTGAATCAAGTTGATAATGCAATTTTGGAGGTAGAGAACCTAATAAAAGAACACCCAAATAAAGCGTCTTACTACGGCTTGTTGGCAGAACTTTACGATGAGAAAGGGGACGAATCTAAAACACTTTATTACTATGATAAAGTATTAGAAATAGATCCTAATAATGCTGATATTCGATTTGCACTTTATTCTTATTACTCAGAAAAAGGTAAAGATGAGAAAGCGTATGAAGAATTGAAAAAAGGATTCGCAAATCCAGAGGCTTCAATTGATACTAAAACACAAATATTGCTAGGCTTTGTAAATGTTCAAAATAAAATAGAGCAAGAAAAAGGAGCAGAGCTAGCTGAAATAATGGTGCAAGCTCATCCAAAAGATTCAAAAAGTTATACCGCTTTGGCTGAAATTTATCTTCAAAAAGAAGATTATGAAAAAGCGTTGACATCTTACAAAAAATCTGTTTCGCTGGAAAGTAATCAGTTTTTATTATGGAATCAAATTGTTTTTATTGAAGCCGACTTAAAACTTTACGATTCCTTAATCGTTGATAGCGAGAAAGCGATTGATTTATTTCCAACTCAGCCGTTGTATTATTTTTTTAGTGGATTGGGGAATACTCAAAAAGGAAATGTTGACCGAGCTATAAAACGCTTGAATCAAGGAAAAGACCTTGTTTTGGATAATGATCAAATGCTAGGAGAGTTCTATCAAATGCTAGGAGATGCTTATCATACAAAAAAGGAAAATGAAAAATCGGATAGAAGTTATGACAAAGCACTAGAGTTAAATCCTCGGAACTTAATTGTATTAAATAATTATAGTTACTACTTGTCGGAAAGAGAAGAGGAGTTAGATAAGGCGCTTAAAATGTCTAAATTCTCAAATGTTATTTCGCCTCAAAATGCTAATTATTTAGATACATACGCTTGGATTTTATTTAAACAAAAAAAATATACAGAAGCTTCAAGTGTTTTGGAAGATGCGCTGACTTACGGAGGTGAAAATTCAATTGTAATATTAGAACATTATGGAGATGTTCAATTCTTCTTGAATAATAAAGTTACAGCATTAGAATACTGGGAGAAAGCTTCTAAAAAAGAAGGAGCTTCAGATCTTTTATTTCAAAAAATAAAAGAAAAAAAATACATTGAAGAAGCTAACTAATTTTTAAAAGACAAATGATTATTATTTTTTTATATTCCTAAAATCTTTGCATCTATCCAAAAAGTATTTGCTACATTTATTTTTACTTTCTGCAAAATAGTTTCATCTGTAGTAACGGTAACTCGTAAATCAATAACATCTTTTTTTATATATTCGGTTAAATCTAGATTTTCAACAGGCGGAATGTTTATTATTTTTGCATTGCTGTTTTTTATATCGTGATCTTTAGCGATCAGTATTTCAGGTAAGTTTTCTGCGCTAATATAGATATCTACTCCTTTTAAGAAATTAAAGTTTTTGTTGGAAGGACTTAGTATTGAAAGTTGTAGTTCTCTCAATTCGATGTATTCAATTTTCTTCTTCTTTTTATCTTTAATTTCTAATTGTTGATTAACTTCAGTATTGATTGATGTTGTTGGAATGTTAAAGGGTAAATTGACACCAACCAAAGAAGGGATTTCAACTTCTTTATCAATTGTAATTTCGAATTGTGTTTTCTTGTCAAATTTTTTACAAGAAGTAAGATGAATTAGAAAAGGAAAAACGAGTATTAAAATATAATTTTTCATAGCGATTTATTTTTATACAAAGATAGGGTTATGGAAGAGATTATTAAGTAATGAATATTACATAGGGTGTGCTTTTTAGGCTAACGACTATTCAACTGCACTAAAATTCTTAGTATAATAAAGAAAACCTTGCATTTTAAAGTCTAAAAATCAAAAGTTTTCAGTCTTGAATGCAAGTAGTTGAAACTTCGTGTTGTTTTAAATCATTTTTGGAATGTAAGTATCTATGTGTCTTGCTTTTTTACTTTCGTATATGTCACTTATTCGAACTAAAATACCTGTTTCTTCAACACCTCCAAAATCTTCATTTATAGCGGTGCCAAATGTTTTCATTGTAGATGACAGTTGCATGTATTGATTAATAAGCGGAGGTATATTTTCTCCTCTTTCTCTTACGTATTTACTTAATTCTTTTAGCCCTTCTTTAAAATTAAGCTTAGCAATGGTTTCTTTCATACTTTTATTCAAAAAATCACTAATAGGATGAATTGGAAGTACTAGTTTTTGAGAGTCAGGAAAGTAATGATGCATAAATGTAAGAATTGCATTTCTAGATTCTGTGTCAAAACTAGTGTACATTGTTACTTTTCCAAAAAAGTAATTGATGTGTTTGTAATCAACAGCAATCGCTCCTAGTCCATCCCATAAATTGTCTAATGAAAATATTCCTTTTCGAGAACCTTGGCTTGGTTGAAACATTGGTTGTATCCATGATCGTCCTAATTCAATTGTTTTTGGTAGGAAACGATTGATAAAATCATTGGAAAAGTTAAAATAATGTTGTGTTGATAATTCGTTTTTAGAAAAGTCCTTAACGGTATTTCCGTCAATAAAACGATATCCTCCAACAATCTCATCATCATCAGGAGAAAAAACAATCAGTTGCTGATAACAATTTTCGGCAGTGTCGTGTTCATCAATGTCAATTTCTTTACCTGTACCTCCTCCAGAAGAAGCAAAAGATAACTCTCTCAATCTTCCTATTTCTCTCATTACGTGTGGAGAATTATGGTGGTTTATAATGTATATTTCATTATTCCCTTTGTTGGTCTTACGAATAAAAGTAGATTCATTCAATTCTTTATGAATCAAATTTCGATCTACTGGTTCTGCGATATAGTCTAAGTTAATTGACATAGCTAAATATTATTTTATTAAATTATATACTTGTTCTTGCATCCATTGAGCAAGTTCGTAATCTGTTTTTGTTTTGTCTAAATTTTTTGGAAGTATTGGTTTTCCAACCGTTAGGTGAATTGGTTTTCCTTCAAGTTTAAATTGTTCATTTGCTAGATACAACATTTCTATGTTCGCTTTTATTCCAATACTTTCTCTAAAGTTAGATAGTTTATAAAAAAAACTTGATAATTCACCACTTATATGAATCGGTATTATTGGAGAGTTGTGTTCTCTAGCTTTAAAAATAAAAGTACGTTTCCATTCTAAATCTTTTAAGACTCCCTTTTTTTTTCTACTAACCATTCCTGCAGGATATATAAAAGTAGCTTTGTCAGAGGCAAAAAGCTCATTGATTTTTTTAAAAGCATCTTTTGATGTTTTTCCATGTTTGTTAACGCCTACAAAAATACCTCTCAGATTTTTAACATTCATAAGAATATCGTTTACAATAATCTTAATGTCACTTCTTTGTTTAGATAAGGTAGCCATTACAGCCATTGCATCTAAACCTCCTATTGGATGATTAGCAACCAAAACGACAGCGCCTTTTTTAGGTATGTTTTCTAAACCTGAAACGGAAACAGGAATATTAAAATGTTTTAACATCTGAATACAAAAGTCCGTATCATAATCATTTTCAAGCTTGGTGAAAATGGCATTAGCATCATCTTCATGTGTAATTCGTTTTAGGTAGCGAACTAAAAAAGAGGGGAGCCATTTGTAAAGTCTGGGACTCTTAGAATGTAAAATATTTTCAATGTCAATAAATTTTTTGACGTTATTTTCTTTCATATTATTTGCAATAAAATAGAATAGCAAAGGTAATAAAAAAAGCCTTAAATTTTAGAGGGCTTTATATTCTATATCTGTTTAGCGAATCCAAAGATAAATAGAAGTTATTTCCTTGTTATTGACCTTGGTCAGCTGTATTTATTTAAGTCTTTTTTTTTAGGTTGTTACTTTCAATGGTTTGTTTATCTTTGTCTAACGAATCAGAGGATCTATTTCTGATATTAACAAAAATTAAGAATTATGAAAAAGACGATATTAGTACTTATACTTTCGCTTATTACGTACATTTATTTTTCACAATCTATTGACAATAGAGAAAAACTGGATGCTGATTTATATCCTTTTTATCATGGAGTAGCTTCTGGAGATCCGTTGCCTGATGCCGTGATTCTTTGGACTCGTTTTACAGATGATACGCTTACAGCAGATAGTGTGCAGGTAAATTGGAGAATAGCAACAGATACAAATATGACCAATATTATTAATTCAGGTTCTGGCTACACAAACGAAGATATTGACTGGACGTTTAAAGTCGATGCTATGGGCTTGCAACCAAACACGTATTATTTTTATGATTTTGAAGCGGTAAATAGACATTCATTAATCGGAAGAACAAAAACAGCTCCTGTTGGAGATATCGATAGTGTTCGTTTTGCTGTTGTTTCATGCTCCAATTGGCAACATGGGTATTTTCATGCTTATCGTCATTTAAAAATGAGAAATGATTTTGATGTTGTCCTTCATTTAGGAGATTATATTTACGAATATGAAGAAGGTACTTTTTCTGCTAATATGCCGGATAGAGTGCATGAGCCTACACATGAAAATTTAACGTTAGAAGATTATCGTTTACGTTATTCACAATATCATTTGGATGATGATTTAAGAGATTTACATCAACAATTTCCATTTATTTTAATTTGGGATGATCATGAATCAGCTAATGATTCTTATAAAGATGGAGCTCAAAATCATAATGCAGGAGAAGGAGCTTGGTCGGATAGAAAGAATGGTAGTACTCGCGCCTATCATGAATGGTTGCCAATTCGTTCACCTGACATGACCGATAAATTAAAAATCTATCGTAAATTTCAATGGGGAGATTTAATTGATCTGCATATGCTGGATACTCGCATTATAGCGAGAACAGAACAAACGAATAATTATTCAGATCCAACAAAAGAGTTATTAGGTACAGATCAATTCAATTGGTTGATAAATGGATTGAAAAATTCGACAGCTCGTTGGAATATCTTAGGAAATCAAGTCATGATGTCTCCTCTTAAAGCATTTGGTGTTACGGTAAATAAAGACCAATGGGATGGTTATACTTATGAAAGAAAT
The DNA here is from genome assembly GCA_015488785.1 of Flavobacteriales bacterium. Taxonomy (GTDB): domain Bacteria; phylum Bacteroidota; class Bacteroidia; order Flavobacteriales_D; family Parvicellaceae; genus S010-51. The sequence continues at coordinate 6,232 of WFNC01000389.1, forward strand.
AGACTCTATGATTCTATAACAGCAAATAATATTGATAATTTAGTTGTTTTGACTGGAGATATTCATACTTCATGGGTGAATGATATTCCGCTAAGTGGTTATGATGCTTCTGGATGTCAAAATTCATTAGGCGTTGAGTTTGTTGTCACAAGTGTAACTTCTACTAGCTTTAATTTGCCTGTGAGTACTTCGATTATTAAGTTTTCCAACCCTAATATTCAGTATGTCGATATTACCAAAAGAGGATATATGATTTTGGATGTTTCTAAGACTAAAGTCCAAGGAGATTATTATTACATGAATGATGTAGAAGATATAGCAATAGGAGAATACTTTGGAGATGCCTATTTTGTAAATGATAACGAAAAATGTGCCAATCAAGCTTCTGGTCCAACAAGCAGACCAATAGCCAATCAACATTATTATGCTCCTCAATATCCAATTGGGTATCACGTAGGAATAGAACGTCCAGATATGATTGTTTTAGGAGCATATCCTAATCCTACACACGGAGTTATTACAGCACAAGTTTATTTACAAAAACAAGAAGAAATTGCAGTTCAATTAGTAGATTTGGAAGG
>WFNC01000390.1 GCA_015488785.1 Flavobacteriales bacterium
AAACAATGGCTCTCAATAATAATTGTTGTCCTTTTCCTGCTTGTTTTATCAATTCACGAACTACTAAACGACCAATACGACCAAAACCGTAAAGCACAACATCTTTGGCTTCGAAAGTATGTTTGTCTTGCCCTATAAACGTTGCTAATTTGTTAGAAAGAAAATCATTGATTGAAGAAAAGTTAGCTTTTTCAGCAATATACTCTGCTGTTATTTTTCCTAAATCTATTTTAGAAGGCGCTAAATCTATCTTAAGCATTGCAGCGGCAACTTCTGCCGAGGTATGAATATCGATTGGTGTTTCTAAAATTTCGTTGGCATAGTTGGAATATAAGTTTACAACTTCCGACAGGCTAATGTCAACCAAATGATTTCTAAAGAGCACTAATTCTACTCCTTTATTAAACATTAAATTTCCCACCGAATTGACTAAATCTACAGCTGCTTGTTTTTGTTTTACGTAAACGTTTAAACCTTCTTGATATCCTGTTTCCATTTTTTTAGTATTTTTTTATTGTAAGTATTTTAAACAAAAAAATCGCTTTGAAATTTCAAGGCGATTTTTTAAATTAATTTATCCTAAATATGCTTTTAATAATTTACTTCTAGATGTGTGGCGAAGACGGCGGATTGCTTTTTCTTTTATTTGTCTAACACGTTCTCTTGTTAAATCAAATTTAGCTCCTATTTCTTCTAGTGTCAATCCATGTTGCATTCCTATTCCGAAAAACAATTGAATGACATCTTTTTCTCTATCGGTTAACGTAGAAAGTGATCTTCCAATTTCTTTTTGTAAAGATTCTTTTAATAATTCTGTATCTGCTTTTGGAGAATCATCGTTGACCAATACATCTAACAATGAGTTATCTTCTCCTTCTACAAATGGGGCATCAACTGAAATGTGTCTTCCGCTTACTTTTAATGAATCTCGAACTTTAGAAGCTGGTATTTCTAATGCTTTACCTAATTCATCTGCCGTTGGAGGTCTTTCGTATTCTTGCTCTAATCTAGAAAATGCTTTATTTATTTTATTTAAAGATCCGACTTGATTTAGCGGTAAACGAACAATTCGAGATTGTTCTGCTAATGCTTGAAGAATAGATTGACGAATCCACCAAACGGCGTAAGAAATAAATTTAAATCCTCTTGTTTCATCGAAACGTTTAGCGGCTTTAATTAATCCTAAATTTCCTTCGTTTATTAAATCTGGTAAGGTTAATCCTTGGTTTTGATATTGTTTAGAAACAGAAACTACAAAACGTAAATTAGCTTTCACTAATCGATCTAATGCAACTTCGTCCCCTGCTTTTATACGTTGAGCTAATTCTACCTCCATATCCGCAGTAATCAAGTCTTCACGTCCAATCTCTTGTAGATATTTATCTAAAGATTGGCTTTCTCTATTTGTAATAGATTTGGTAATTTTTAGTTGTCTCATGTTATTTCTTTAAGTTTAATTATCTTTACCTTTCCATCAGACAAAACAATTGAGTTTGCAAAAATAGGCTAAAACAGAATGGAAATCAAGTGTTTTAGGACTATATTTAAATATCTATTGAGGAATAGAGGTTAATTTAGTTTAAAATTCTTTTTTTTATAATCAAAAAGAAGCTTTTCATTCTTTTACAATCCAAAACCAAAGTATCCTTTCATTCCATTGGTGTACATTCCTTCTACTAAGATTCCTCCTTTTTGAGTTTTGAAAAAAGTGACTACTTCTTCAGGTGTTTTTACTATTTTTTGATCCAACTTTGTAATAATAAATCCTTCGGTAATTCCTGCACTTCTTAATTTTCCAGGTTTTATAATTGAAATCTTTACTCCATTTTTTATTTTTAACTCTTTTAGTTCATTTGCGGTTAAACTTCTAAATGAAGCACCTAATGCACTATACTTATTTATATCTTCCTTTTTTACAACGGAGGTTTCTCCTTCTTTATTGCGTAACTCTAGTGTGTAAATAGATTCATCTCCGTTTCTTCTTACCGTTAAGTTGACTTTGTCCCCAGGTCTAAATTTACCGATTTGTTCTTGCAATTGAGGTACATTGTTTACTGGTACATTTCCAACTTTGAGGATAATATCGTTTTGTTCTATCCCTGCAAGATCAGCAGCTCCATTTTCTACGATACCATTTACCATTACTCCTTTTAAATCTTGAAGCCCTAATTCGTCGGCAAGTTTTTGATTTACATTTTCGATACTTACGCCAATATAAGCTCGTTGTACAATTCCGTAAGTCAATAAATCTTCTGTTACTTTTTGAACGATATTGGACGGAACGGCAAATGAATAACCAGAGTAAGAACCTGTTCTAGATGCTATAGCAGTGTTAATCCCCACTAGTTCTCCTTGAGGATTAACCAAAGCACCTCCACTATTCCCAGGATTAACAGCTGCATCTGTTTGAATAAAGGACTCTAATGGAAAAACTTCTTTTTTAGAATCTCTTTTCAATAAATTTATATTTCGTGCTTTTGCACTTACAATTCCAGCTGTAACAGTAGAAGTTAGATTAAATGGATTTCCGACTGCTAAAACCCACTCTCCCACTTTTACACTGTCGGAGTTTGCAAAGGTTGTAAATGCTAAATCTTTCGCTTCTATTTTTAT
>WFNC01000391.1 GCA_015488785.1 Flavobacteriales bacterium
AAAATTGACTCAAATACAATTTAAAAACTTAAAGAGATGGATATTAAACTAATAAAAACAGATTTGGATTATCAAAATGCCTTAGACAGACTTGATAAAATATTTGATGCCCCAATTGGGACTCCTGAAAGTGATGAAGCAGATATTCTTGGTCTAATGATTGATGAATATGAGAAAACATATTTCCCGATTGATGCTCCGGATCCTATTGAAGCTATTAAAATTCGAATGGAGGAAATGCGACTAAAACAAGTTGATTTAGTTCCAGAGATTGGAGGAAAAAGTAGAGTTTCTGAGATTTTGAATCGTAAACGTAAGCTGACTGTCGATATGATACGAAGACTGGCAAATAAACTGAATTTATCGGCTGAATTATTAATTAAGGATTATCAATTATCGCGATGAGAAAGTACGGTTGCCAACACCACCTATGCGTCATGCCGCAGTGCATTGTAAATATGAAGGTTACAGCTTTAAATGAATATATTTGTAAGCACGAAAATTAAACGAGAAATGCGGCACGTCGCATAGCCGTACACGTTAGCATTCATTCCCCACATCACGAAATCGAGATTAATTTCTATTGCTAACGGTGACAGAGTGCCTGAGTGTCATCAAAATACTCATTCAAATAAAATTCCATTAAATTTGAGCCGACTCTATGCAAGGCCGATTTTTAAAATGGTACATAATAGTCCGTGCGTTCATTCTGGTTGAAATGTAAAAGCCCCCGACGCATACTCAGGGGCTTGTAGATAATTTCAGTGGTGGTCTCGCCTTAGGCTAGAACCCCGTTCTCAATAATCATCAGTACAAAAATACATTTCCTTAGGGTCATTTTTACTAAACTTTTAAATTTTTATAAAATGGCAAGGAAAAAGAAACTCGAAATGGAAATCATCAACCACGATGCCGCAGGGATTGATGTTGGGAGCAGATCACATTACGTTGCAGTTGGTCAGTCCTTAGATGATGTAAAAGAATTTGGTGTCTATGCCGAAGAACTTACACAATTGTGTGAATGGCTACTTTCTTATGGAATTAATTCTGTGGCCATGGAATCTACAGGCGATTATTGGCAAAACCTTTTTACAGAACTTGTTAAGCACGGTATTGATGTAGTGCTTTGCAATGGAAAATTCACTAAACATGCCAAGGGAAAGAAAACCGATGTAAAAGACTGTAGATGGATACAGAAACTACATTCACTGGGCTTATTGACAAGCAGTTTCCTTCCTGATGAAACTACAGAAATATTACGTACGTATTGCCGCCAAAGAAGCAATATGATTGATCAGGCTTCTGGGGCATCACGTAAGATGCAGAAATATTTGAAGTTTTTGAATTTTAGGCTTGATGTAGTTGTTAAAGATGTTTGCGGGCTTACCGGTTTAAAAATCATTAATGATATTTGTAAAGGAAACCTTGACCCTTTTTCGTTGGCTGAGCACAGACATTACAATTGCAGAAAATCAAAAGAAGAAATTGCAATGGCTTTACATGGGAACAACCGGAAGGACTTTTTATTTGGGCTTAAGCAAGAATACCAAAGTTATATGTACTATCAAAAGCAGATAAAGGCATGTGATAAAGAAATCAACAGGTACATCAAAGAAACTTTAAAGAAATGCCCGGAGAAGAAAAAACTAAAAACAACAGACAAGCCTTACAAGCGGCTAAACAAAAATGCACCCGCAATCAAAAATTTCAATCAAATAGCCTATCAATATTTTGGTGGTGTGGACCTTATGGCAATTGAAGGACTAAGCCATTCAACAGTATTGTCAATAATGAGTGAAATTGGGCCTGATGGGTTTTTCAAGTTCAAATCATCCAAGGAATTTGTTTCCTGGTTGAGGGTGGCCCCAAACAATAAAATATCCGGCGGAAAAGTCTTGAGCAGTAGGATACCTAAAGGCAGTAACCGATTAAAAATAGCACTTCGCCAAGCAGCCAATGCAATAGGAAACCTAAAAGATACTCACCTCTCTGACTTCTTTAGAAGGATTGCTTTCAGGAAAGGTAGGCAGGCGGCGGTCAGTGCAACTGCAAGAAAACTAGGGGTAATAATTTGGACTATGGTAACAAAAAAAGTCCCATACATGCCAGCAAAAGAATATTTGTTCCTAGACCAAAAAAGAAAACTTAGAATAGTGTCACGAATCAAGAAAAATATTGCTAAATTTGACCTCATTATGCAAGAATTGGGTTTTGATAACTCACAGATAATCAAGGATATTATTTGACGTTAGTCTCAATTGCAAAAAAACGGTAAAATTGATAAATTAACGACTGTATATAATTTTATATCTTTGAGGTTAAGTTAATAAAACAAAAATACAATATGACAAAAGAAACCTCAATCAAGCTCTTTGAATCAAAGCAAATAAGGGTCTATTGGGACAATGATAAAGAGAAATGGTATTTTTCTATTATTGACATCATTGAAACCCTTACCGGTAGTAAAAGCCCCCGTAGGTATTGGAGTGACTTAAAAAGGAAACTTGTTAAAGAGGGTTATACTGAACTGTACGAAAATATCGTACAGTTGAAACTAAAAGCATCTGATGGAAAAATGCGACAAACAGACTGTGCTGATACAGAAAGACTTTTAAGAATTATCCAATCCGTCCCATCTCCAAAAGCAGAACCATTTAAAAGGTGGTTAGCAAAAGTCGGCTATGAAAGAATTGAAGAAACGGAAGACCCTGAAAAAGCTTTTGATAGAGCAATGGAAACATATCTAAAGAAGGGATACTCAAAAAATTGGGTTAATCAGAGGCTAAAAAGCATTGAGGTACGAAAAGATTTAACAAATGAATGGGAATTACGTGGAGTAAAGAAAGGCTTAGAGTACGCAATATTGACGGATGAAATTACAAAGGCATGGGCAGGAATTACCACTAAGCAATACAAAAATATAAAAAACTTAAAAAAAGAAAATCTTCGTGATAATATGACTAATCTCGAATTAGTTTTAAACATGCTTGCGGAGACATCAACCACAGAAATATCCAAGAAACAAAAGCCAAAAACTTTTAAAGAAAATAAAAGCGTTGCACAAAAAGGAGGTTCAGTGGCTGGAAATGCGAGAAAAGACCTTGAAAAAAAATTAGGAAAAAGTATTATAAGTCCGTTAAATGCAAAAGAATTAGGAAAGAGAG
>WFNC01000392.1 GCA_015488785.1 Flavobacteriales bacterium
AAATAGTTGTAGCCATTGTAGGTCGATTAGTCCCAATAAAAAATCATTTTTTCTTTTTAAACGTTGCTAAAAACATTCTCAAAACAACAACAAAAAATGTTCGCTTTTTTATAGTTGGTGATGGCGAATTAAAAAATGATTTGACTAAATACTGCAAGACAATAGGTCTCTCTTATTCTACAACTAAAGAAGAATCAAATAAAGCCAGTATAACTTTTACTAGCTGGATTAAAGCTATAGATGTTGTAAATGCCGGTGCAGACATTATTACACTAACGTCAAAAAATGAAGGAACCCCTGTTAGTCTAATCGAAGCACAAGCGTCTGGAAAACCGATAGTTTCGACAAATGTTGGAGGAATTGAAAACATTGTAAAGGTAAATGAAACAGCTTTTTTAACAGACATTGCTGATGAAGAATTATTTACGAAACATTTAACAACATTAATAAATGACGATAAGCTTCGTAAAGAAATGAGCGAAAGAGGTAATCATGTCTTTGAGGACTTTCATTATACTAGATTAGCAAAAGATGTTAGTAATTTGTATAATAGACTTTTGAAGAAGTAGATTTTGGTTGAAATATTTACCTCCCGAATTACAGTTCATAATTATTATTAAAAAAAAAAAGAGAAAAGTAATACTTTGAAAGCTAGTATGTTATTTTTTTTATAATAATAGCAGCTATTGTTAATTATTTAATACTTATAGTATAACTATACACAATTTTATTAACTTTGTTCGTTAAATTTATTTTGATTTACTCAAACAAAATTATGAAACAAATAATTATCTATTTTTTAATTAGCTCCCTGTTAATTTCTAGTTGTACGGTTAATTCTCATGTAATGTTAAAAACACCAAAAGATTTTGTTTTTGACACCCCTCCAGAACAACCAGTTACAGAATACATTATATCCCCAAATGACATTATTAAATTTAAATTATATTCAAATGACGGATTCCTTATAATTGATTTAACGGCAGGAACTAAGGGTACAAATACCAATGTCGCTCAAAACATATCTTACGTCATTGATTACGAAGGAAATACAGAGTTACCTATAATTGGATTAATAAAATTATCAGGACTATCGATAAGAGAAGCAACCATAGAGCTACAAGAAAAGTATGAAGAATTTTATGTCAGCCCATTTGTCCAGTTACAAGTCATCAACAAAAGAGTTATTATTTTCCCAGGAACAGGAAGTGATGCTAAAGTTATACCTTTAAAGAACAACAATACAAAACTAATTGAAGTTTTAGGATATGCAGGAGGGATTTCGAAAAAAGGAAGAGCTTCTCGTATAAAAATACTAAGAGAAACTAAAGAAAAAAGAGAAGTTTACTTAGTTGACTTATCTACAATAGATGGAATAAAATATGCCGACATGATTGTCCAAGCAAACGACATTATCTATGTTGAGCCTGTACCGGATATTGCTAGAGAAGTACTAGCAGATGTGGCTCCTGTTATTTCATTATTGTCAAGTTCATTGATTATTTGGCTTACATTAAATAGGTTAAAAAACTAACACTAAGAACAAATGGAACCTTCAAAAAACACGGACTTTGATCTCGAAGTTTTTACAGACTTAGTAAAGCAATCAAAAGGATGGTTTTTACTTTTTTTTGTTACCGCTTTAAGTTTTGCATACTTATACATACACTACACACTACCGATATATGAATCAAGTTTAACGTTACAGATCCATAAAGACAACGAGGCTGGAAGTGTTTTAAATATGTATTCTCCTGTTGGAAATCAAGACGAAATTACTTCCGAATTGGAGTTGATGAAATCTAAATTGTTATTTAAAAAAACAATTGCAAAATTACCTCTAGACGTTCAATACTTTGCTGAAGGAGAAATTCTAGTCGATAATAAATACAGAGCTAATGCCTTTAGCATTACCGACTTTTCTATTTTAGATGCATATATAATAGGAAAGAAAATTTACATTAGACACAATAGCAATAACAGCTTTGATTTATATTCAGAAGATGGAAAAAAATTATCAACCACTCCGATTAAAAACAATGAAACCTTTGAAACTTCATATTTAAAAGGGCGTTTAAACATTATAAATAACCAAAACTTTATTGAGAACATCAAAAATGATCAATTTTACTTTGTCATTTCAAACTTTGAAAACCTTGTAGCTAAATTACACCCCCATTTAAAAATTAGAGTTTTAAATCAAAATGCAAGAACAATACAAATTTCTTTTAAACACACCAGTAGAAGTTTAGCTAAAGATATTGTTACGCAATTAGCAATAGAATATGACGCTTATAGCTTGGAGAAGAAAAGTAGTAGCTATGAAAAAATAATTACTTTTATTCAAACCCAAAAAGATTCGGTTATTACAAAACTAAAAAACAGTGAAAAAGCGATTTACGACTTTAAAAGAAGTAATGAAGCGCAACAAACTGAAGTTAGTTCGAATGTATTTTTAACACAGTTAAATGAGTTAGAAACTGAAATCACAAATTTAACTTTGGTACAATCTACATTAAAACAAGTTGAACAAAAGATAAAAGCTTATAATAAATCTCCAAAAATATCAATGCTGATTCCCGTACTAGCATTAATCAATAATAACTTTGATAATTCACTTCAAACTTTAGTTAAAAACTTAAAAGAAAAAGTAAATGAACGAGAACAACTTTTAGCTTCTATAACTGGTGAAAATAGAAATATAGAAATTCTTGACAATCAAATTTCATTACAAATCAATCTTGTTTTAGAAACGATAAACGTTACGAGTATTAAAAACGCTAATTTATTGAAGGTGTTGAAAGCTAAAAACAAAGTATTGAACCGTCAACTTTACTCTCTCCCTGAAAAAGAATTGGAATTAGCAAGATTGGATAGAGTTTTAGAAATTAACAGTAAGTTTTATACAATGCTACTGGAAAAAGAAACGGAATATCATCTTTCAACTGCTGGACTAGTAACCTACAACGAGGTATTAGAAGAAGCTAAGATTTCGAATACCCCTGTTTCTCCTAACAGAAAATCAATTTATATTTTAGCCTTTTTAGTATCGGTTGTATTTGCAATTTTATTTACAATTATTCGTTACGTATTACATAATGAAATAACATCCTTAACAGACATTACCAAAAGAATTTCTAATGTTAGTGTACTTGGAATTATACCGCATTATAAAAGTAAAATACCTGTTTCTCAATTAATTATTCATAAAAATCCAAAATCCTTAATTACAGAAGCGTTTAGATCTATTCGTACAAACTTAGAATTCATCAAAAGCGAAAAAGAAAGTAAAGTCATCGCTGTGACAAGTACAATATCTGGAGAAGGAAAAACCTTTATTGCATTAAACCTTGCGGGAATCATTGCATTTTCGGGAAAGAAGGTAATCGTTTTAGATTTAGACATGAGAAAACCCAAGATACACGTTGGATTTAATGTTGATAATAATGAGGGAATGAGTACACTCTTAATTAAAAAAAGTAAAATTTCAGACTGTATAAATTCAAGTGAATTAAATGGTTTAGATTTTATTACAGCAGGGCCTATTCCTCCCAATCCATCAGAACTAATAATAAATGGAGAAATTGATGAAATAGTAAAAGAATTGAAAAAAACATACGACACAATTATAATTGACAACCCTCCTGTTGGACTTGTAACAGATGGTTTACCTATTATTAAAAAAGCAGATTTTCCAATCTATGTATTTAAAGCGAACTATTCTAAAAAACATTTTATCGACAATGCTGAGCGAATTATAAAAGATAATAAGATAACCAATTTATCTATTATTTTGAATAATATAGACACTCAAAAAAGCACCTACGGAAAAGGTTATGGATATGGTTATACGACTTACGGAGGTTATTATAATGAAGAACAAGTGACAAAGAAAAAGCTGTTTTCATTTTTAAGAAAATAAAGAATCTTTAAAGCATTAATTATACATTTGAATGAAAATAGAAAAAACAAACATAGAAGGAGTATTGGTTTTAACACCTAATATTTTTGGAGATGACAGAGGTTATTTTTTTGAAGCATTTAACCAAGCTAGCTTTGAAAAAGCTATTGGACATTCCATTAACTTTGTTCAAGACAACCAATCAAAATCTCAGAAAGGAGTTTTGAGGGGATTACACTTTCAAAACCCACCCTTTGAACAAGGGAAACTGGTAAGAGTTCTTAGCGGAAGTGTTTTAGATGTTGCGGTTGACATCAGAAAGGACTCTCCTACTTATGGTCAAACATTTTCGCTCGAAATTTCTTCAGAAAACCAGAAAATGATTTGGCTTCCTCCTGGAATTGCACATGGATTTGCAGCTTTAGAAGATGATTCTATTTTCTTTTATAAATGTACAAATTATTACAATAAAGCTAGTGAAGGTTCAATACTTTGGAACGACAAAGACTTAGCCATTGATTGGAAGATAAAAAAACCATTATTGTCTGAGAAAGACGAACTAGCCACTCCTTTTAATGATTTTAAATCTAAATTTTAAAAACGAAATGGAAGATAATCAATACATATTTATTGTTTATGCTGTATTTTCTATCAGCATAGTGCTCTTTAGTTTATTAATGAATACAATATTACTTAAGTTCATTACAAATTTAGGGATAAGAGGAAAAGATCAACCGGTTATTCGATGGAGTAGCGTTGCAAAACCTGCTATTGGAGGTATTTCTCTTTATGTTTCATTCTTACTCTCTACAGCTTGTTATGCTATCTTTTTTCCTACCTCACCTCTATTTCACGACACCGAGGCGCTTGGTGTAATCGGAGCCACTGCTTTAGCTTTTTTAATGGGACTTGCAGACGACGCTTACAATACAAAACCTTGGCTTAAATTCTTTGTACAACTAGTATGTGGAGGCTTGCTCATTGTTTCGGGTAATTACATTTCTTTTTTTGACAACGATTGGTTGAATTATGCACTTACAGTTGTTTGGATTATTGGCATTATGAATTCCATAAACATGCTTGACAACATGGACGGAATAACAGCTACCGTTTCAATATTTATTTTATTAATTTGCCTTGCATTTTTAGCTACAAACGGAAATTATGCAAGCTT
>WFNC01000393.1 GCA_015488785.1 Flavobacteriales bacterium
ATGACACAACATTTAACTGTCCTCAAGACAATGTAATGCTAACTGTTTCTCCAATAAGTGGAATCGCAGGATATAACTATACATGGAATACAGGTCAAACAGGAGATACTATTTTTGTCAACCCCACTTCTACAACTTCTTATACAGTGGTCGCTACAGATACTTGTAGTACTGTAAGTTTTCCTGACACAGTAAACATTGTATTTAATTTATCTCCATTCATTTCATCTACAGTAGAAGATACAGAAATTTGCTTGAACAGTACTACTACGCTTACTCCTACAATAATCGGAGGTGTAGCTCCTTTATCATACCAATGGAATACAGGAAGCAATAACACTTCAATTTCAGTATCACCGAATAATACAACATCTTACACGATAACAACTACAGATGCATGTAATACAACCATTAGTGCAACAGCGGAAGTTACAGTTCTTGTTAGTAATTTAAACGTTTCTTTAGATTTTGAAAATCCTCAATGTGATGGTGTTGATTTATTATTATCTCCAGTTATCTCAAATGGAATTCCTCCATACAACTATACATGGTCTGGTTTTGGAATTTTACAAACAAATCCTCAAACAGGAGAACTAATAGCGTCTAATCCTCAAACAGGTAATTACTCAATTATTGTTACTGACGCTTGCGGTCTTACAGAAATGGCGAGTACACCTGTAGAAGTAATAGAATGCGACATTAGTATTCCGAATATTATAACACCTAATGGAGATGATGAAAATGATTTCTTTATAATTGATAATTTAGACCACCACCCTAATACAAAAATAGTGATTTATAATAGATGGGGAAGAGTCGTTTTTAAATCAGATAATTATAAAAATAATTGGAACGGAGTAAATATGAGTGGAAATAAAGTTTCTGAAGGTACTTACTATTATGCTTTGGAATTAGTTGACACGACACAATGTGAAAATGGAATTCCTTGCAATGGTTTTATTACGGTAATGCACTAATTTTCAAGAGGAACGATCTTTTTACGGTTCATAAAAAAAAAGTATGACAATATATAAAATAAAGGAAATAAAACTAGATGAATATCTCATGAGTTGAATAATAAAAAAATGTACCTCAAGATTTTCTGAATTCAAATGCTTTCTATTTTAATAAAAAAAATAGAGACATTTAAAATATTGGTTTGCATTTAAACAAAGCAAGTACTTTTTTTATTCGTGTAATTTGAAAAATTTAAGATCTTACATTTTTTTTTAGTCTAGAGAGTTAGCCTTTTAATCACTAGACTTCAAACACTCTCTACTTCCCCCGCAATAGGGATAGAACGGTTTGTTTGAACTCTTTTTTATTTTTTCAATAAAAAAAGTGAGTAGTGATAGCCCGACCCTAATTTCTGTTTTAGAAATTAGAGGATTGCCCAAATTAGCTTATTATTTATTTCCTAATACGATTGTTTCGAAAGACATTGGAAGTAAATCGTTGATTGATTCAAAGATTAAGACTTCGTTTTCGCCTTTTAGAATGATTTGAATTGGACTTTCTTGATTTCTTTCGTATTCACTAATTACTTGACGGCAAGATCCACAAGGTGTAACGACTTCTTTATAAGCTTCTTTTATGGATTTTGCGGTAATGGCTATTTTACGAATTTTAGAGTCTGGATAATTTGCCTTACAGTAAAAAATAGCGACTCTTTCGGCACACAAAGATGACGGAAAAGCTATATTTTCTTGATTGTTTCCTAATACAATATTTCCATTATTCAGTAACAAAGCTGCTCCAACATAAAAATCAGAATAAACAGCGTAGGCTTTGTCTCTAATTTCTTCTGAAGCTTTTATCAAATCTTTATCTTCGTTAGATAATTCGTCTAAATGAAGGGATTGGTAACTGATGTTAATTGTCTTTTTTTGCATAATCTTGTACTAAATTAATAGTTATTCCTTAATTTCCTACTTGTTTTGTCGATAATATCTTGTTTTGGAGGTAAAATGGTCTAGAATATACATTTTACTTTGTCCTTTTTGGATTTTTTTTGACAAATGATTCCCAACTCGAGTAAGATTGCCCGTCATTTCCGATGCTTTTGGATTGATAATGATGACAGACCGCAGCCGCTAACCCATCGGTTGCATCTAAATATTTTGGTATTTCACTAAATTTTAATATTGTTTTTAGCATTGCGGCAACTTGCTCTTTGCTTGCGTTTCCGTTTCCTGTTACGGCTTGTTTTATTTTCCGAGGCGCATATTCTTTTATGGGTAAATCTCGCATCAAAACTGCTGCCATAGCTACTCCTTGCGCTCTTCCTAGTTTTAACATTGACTGTACATTCTTCCCAAAAAAAGGAGCTTCAATTGCAACTTCATCTGGAAGGTATTCATCGACTAGGAATCGAACTTTTTCGAAAATACGTTTTAGCTTTAATTCGTGATTTTCTAATTTATGTAAATGAATGACTCCCATGCTTATAGCCGAAAGTTTTGATCCCTTTACTGAAATAACACCATATCCCATTACGGTTGTTCCTGGATCTAAGCCCAATATTATTTTATCTGTTTTACTCAAGAATTAAAAATTTAATTAGTTTCTTTACTAAAGTAACATTTCAAAAGGAGAAAATAAGATTTGAAATCCATAAAATGAATAAAAATTTAATTCGACTAATTAAAATAATTACTTTTTCAGTCTTTATTTACCTCATCTTTTTGATGATAGAAAGTCGTGATGCTGTTCAAAGTCTAAAAACTATTTTTTCTAATTTAGAACGCCATGATTTTGTGTTGGTTGCTTTAGTTTTTCTACTTCAGTTTATAAACTGGGGAATTGAAGCTTTTAAATTTAAGCGAATTTTAATAAAGAAAGAGCGAATTAGTTTTAAACAAGCAATTACCGCTGTATATATTGGTAATGCATCTAGTATTTTCACTCCCGACCGATTGGGGAATTTTATTGGAAGAGCTTTTTACCTTCGAACAATTAACAACATTGTAATTACCTCTTCGACTATGCTGGGGAATTTAGCTCAATTGTTTAGTACTTTAATTTTTGCATTTATAGGAATGCTTCTTTTTGTTTCTACTAATCATTCGATTACTGCAATTTATTCATACCCCGAATACATTCTTGCTTTAGTATTTTTACTAAATCTAATTGTAGGAGGAGTTTACTTTTATCCGAGAATTTATATTTATGCCGTTTTAAGAATTAAAAAATTAAAAAAATACCGCCCTAATTTTATTTTCATTGCTAAATATACAACCACAGAACTGGCTTTATTTTTAGGCTTATCGCTCGTTCGATATTTAGTCTTTGTGATTCAATTTTACATTTTATTAGCTGTTTTTGGAATCCAACTGGAAGTTATAGAACTTTTTATTTTTATCGGTTTAATGTACTTTGTGACAACACTTATCCCCTCTCCTATTTTAGGAAACTTAGGAACTAGAGAGCTCACCGCTATTTATTTACTTTCCACTTACAATCATCCAGAAGCTGTTTTGGTTGCTTCTTTAGTTATTTGGATCATTAATGTTATATTTCCAGCTGTTTTAGGTTTTGTTTTGGCTTTTAATATGAACCTTTATCAAAAAGATTTGTAATAGCAACTGAATGATGATACTCGATTATATAAATATCTTTTTTATTACAGCCTACCTCTCTATTATGGCGTGGTTTATTTTGGGCTGGTTAAAGAATTCAAGAACACAGAAAGCAGACGTTTTGTCAAAGTTAAGTGTAATTATTCCTTTTAGAAATGAAGAAGAAAACTTTGCGAACCTCATTCAATCGTTCAATCAACTCAACTACAATTTAAACTTAGTCGAATTTATTTTTGTAGATGATCATTCTACTGATAAAAGCTATGCTGTTTTACGACATGAACTGAATAAAACAAAACTGTTTTATAAAATAATAAAGCAAAAAACAGGAAAAGAAGGTAAAAAACAAGCACTAATAACAGGAATTGACATCAGTAAAAATGAAACCATTATTACAACAGATGCTGACTGTACCCACTCCAAATCTTGGTTGATGGAATACAACAATGCTTTTTGTGACAATGCTCAATTTATTATTGCTCCCGTTGTCAACAATAAACAAAATAGTTTTTTAGGAATGCTTCAAAACATTGAATCATCGATGCTCTCAGGCGTTACGATAGGTTCAGCAAAAAATAAATTCCCATTCCTTTGTAGTGGGGCAAATATGGGATATAAAAAATCGTTATTTCAACAGCTGAAACCTTATCGTTCCAATTTAGCAATTCCATCTGGAGACGATTTGTTTTTTTTAGATGCTATTATAAAAGAAAAACTAACACCAACGGTTCTTGACACGCACAAAGCATTAGTATTTACCAAACCTCCACAAAACTACAACGATTTAATACAACAAGCATTGCGGTGGAGTTCCAAAAATGGAAAGCTACAAGCGAAAAGAAATTTTTGGTTATCCATCTTAATTTTCGCTATAAATTTACTAATTATTCCAAATCTGATTTGGATTGAATCTAGTACTTCTTATTTCTTTTTGCTAACTAAGTTTTCAATTGATTTTCTATTTTTTAGTTTAATCACCCTAAAATTCGGGCAAAAAAAGCTTCTTTTCTTAACTCCTTTTATTTACTTTTTATACCCTATTCATTTATTGATTATATTTACAAAATCCTTTTTTACAAATGTAAAATGGAAAGGAAGGAAATTGCAAACCAATGACTAAAAACAAAAGCCAATCTATTTACGCCAAATCTTGGGCTAAATTGAAAAAAGACAAAGCCGCTATGCTAGGTCTTTTGGTGATTCTGCTTGCCGTTCTTGTTTCTGTTTTGGGAGGTAATATTCGTCCAGATGCTTCTCCGTTTGCCAATGATGGAATTAGCTCTATCGGAAAACTTGGAACGTATTCGACCATAAAAACCTTAAAAGTTAAACGAAATAAGAATATAACGACAACAAACTTCTTTGGAAAATTGTTTTTTGGAGGGCAAGAACCAATTTACAATATTATCCCAATTACCGATTATCACTTCGAAAAGGATAAAATTAGCGTCACGCTTTACTCGTCTTATAAAACTAAAAACTCAACACCTGAGCATGAAACATACAACTTAGCCGACGTTTGCTACTCCATTAAAAACACCGTAGATTTTAAACCTACTCTTAAAAACAATAAAATAAACTTTACCACTTTCGACCAGCACCAAAAAGAAGTTTCAATCAAAGACTTACAGCACGAAATAGAAACCCGAAACATACAAGACAAAACCTACTGGCTCGGAACCGATGTGCAAGGAAGAGATTTACTCAGTCGAACCATGGCAGGAACAATCGTCTCGCTATCCGTTGGTTTAATTGCCGTATTAATCTCACTTATAATAGGCGTTACACTTGGAGCTATTGCAGGGTATTACCGTGGTTGGGTGGACGACCTCATTATGTGGTTTATAAACGTAGTTTGGTCCATTCCAACCTTATTATTAATCATAGCAGTAACCTTATTTTTAGGAAAAGGATTTTACACCGTTTTTCTAGCAGTAGGACTAACAATGTGGGTCGAATTGGCTCGAGTTGTAAGAGGTCAAATACTCAGCATTAGAGAAAAAGAATACATTGAAGCCGGTAAAGCGCTCGGTTTTTCTAATTACAGAATCATCACAAAACATATATTCCCCAATATAATCGGTTCTATAATTGTGATTTGTGCATCCAATTTTGCAGCCGCCATTCTCATCGAAGCAGGATTAAGTTTCCTAGGGATTGGTTCTCAAATACCAATGGTTTCTTGGGGCACAATGATTGAACAACACCGAAGTTTCATCACCCATTCGGACAAAGCATTTCTAGCCTTAATTCCAGGATTAAGCATTATCTTTTTGGTCTTTGCATTTATGCTATTAGGCAACGGATTAAGAGACTCTTTTGATGTCCACGAAGAATAGATTTTACCCCGATTAAGC
>WFNC01000394.1 GCA_015488785.1 Flavobacteriales bacterium
AGAAATTGGTTTACCAAAAGTTTCTCTTTCTTTAGAATAAGCCAACGCTATTTCGTAAGCTCCCGAAGCTATTCCTAGTGCTTGAGCCGCAATCCCAATACGTCCACCTCCTAGAGTTTTCATAGCGAATTTAAAACCAAATCCATCTTCACCAATTCTATTTTCTTTTGGAACTTTTACATCATTAAACAAAAGTGTGTGCGTATCCGAACCTCTAATTCCTAACTTATCTTCTTTTGCTCCAACAACAAATCCTTCCATCCCTCTTTCAACGATAAAAGCATTAATTCCTCTGTGCCCTTTTTCTACATCAGTTTGTGCAATTACTAAATAAACCGAAGCAGTACTCCCGTTAGTAATCCAATTTTTAGTTCCGTTCAATAAATAATGATCTCCTTTATCTATTGCCGTAGTTCTTTGCGAAGTTGCATCCGAACCAGCTTCAGGCTCCGACAAACAAAAAGCTCCAACTATTTCTCCTTTAGCCAAAGGCACTAAGTATTTTTGTTTTTGCTCTTCAGTCCCAAACTCTTCTAATCCCCAACAAACTAGTGAGTTATTAACAGACATTGCAACCGAAACAGAAGCATCTATTTTAGAAATTTCCTCCATTGCCAAAACATAAGAAATCGCATCCATTCCACTTCCTCCGTATTTAGGATCTACCATCATCCCCATAAAACCAAGTTCTCCCAATTGCTTCAATTGTTCCAAAGGCACAGTTTGATTTGTATCTCTTTCAATTACTCCTGGTTTGCAAACGTTTTGAGCAAAATCTCTCGCAGCATCTCTAACTGCAATTTGCTCTTCTGTCAAATTAAATTCCATTATTATCTATTTTTTAAATTAAATCTTTTTTCAATAATCCCAAATTTAAGAAAAATTAAAGACTTTTTGACTTCTAGTAGATTATTTTGGGCAAATTCTGATAAAAATCAGAAACGCGCTATCCGTTATATCTTTTTTTGAAATAAAAAAAGGATGCCACTCCTATCCCTTTTGCGAAACAGACTGTACTAATTATTAATATCGGTTAAGCTCAAAACTATCTTGTTTTTTAGAAATAAAACACATTGTTCCCTCTCTTTTATTTATTTAGTGTTAACAACAGTTTATTTGAAAAGCTCAATGTTTTTGATAAAATTTTTAATATTAATTTGTTCATCTAGAAGCACAAATTTTAAGACTTCCTTTTCTTTATTATTATCTATTTCTTGTGGAAAATAAAAAGAACCGTCTGAATACAACTTTTGCCAATAGAGCTTTCCGTTGTCTGTTTTATAAATGTTATTCTTAATTATTCTTTTTTTGTTACTGAAAATTAACTTAGAAGGTAAAGTAATATTTAATCATTTATACATTGTCAGCTACCTTTACTTCATCTTAATCTATTTCTTAAATATATAGTTCATTATCGAGTCATTATTTTCTATTATATTAGGTAGTTTTGGTTCTATTATTTTGTTTGGAATGATTCCTCTAGCAAGAGGTAATTCAGGAACCGCTACAGACTCTCTTTCTGTACCTATTTGCATAGCTAGTTTTGTGTTTTTTAGTGCCGTTGTTCCTCTTCCTGGGTGCGTGCTGTATGTACCTCCAGTTTCTTCACCTATTACGATTGCTAATTGATTATGCTTTATTAGAGCTAACATTTGAGTTGTTGCAGATGCACAACGACCATCTGTTATCACATAAATAGCTTTGTCAGAAATAGCATTTGTGTTTGGTTTTACAACGATTGACCTGTTTCGTCTTTTGTTCAATTCATTATTTTCATAAAAATTGATTTCTTTATCGATAATATAAGATAATATATATTCCGTGCATTGTGGATTTCCCCCTCTATTTCCTCTTAAATCAAATACCACTTTTCTAATTTCTCCCTCTTTAATTTTTTGAATGTAAGTATCAATTTCTTTCTTAAAGTAATCAATATTTTGATTTCCTCTTATAAAGTTGAAATTCTTAATTTTGATAATAGCTGTTTCTTTTTCTTTATTGAGAACTAAACTTAATCGTGGTTTATTGACAAGTTTGGTTTTGTAATTTGGAGCAGGTTCATCAATAAGGAACGTAGTAACTATTTCTTTGTTAGATTTGTAGGGTTTAAATTTTATTTCATATTGTTTTTCGAAACCAAAATAACTATGATAATAATACATAAAGTTTACATTCAAATCACCTTTATAAAAACTTTGATTAAAAGCATCAGCAGAAATGGTTGATTTTAAGGTCTTGTATATTTCACTTGATGAAATACCGTTAATTTCTAATATTTCAGAACCTACAGTCATTTCTATATTTTCAACACAGTTATTTATTGCATACATTTTACCTTCTTCAAACCATATTATTAATGGAAGCCAATATTTATATGGCACTCGAAAAAAGCGAGTATCGACTACACGTGTATGTAAGCATCCTAAACTGGCAACAATGGGAGATGCTATCTGATAAAATTCTTTTACCGACATCGAATCTTTGAGTTTGTTTCGTTGAATTTTAACTAATTTATCATACGATGCTTTATCAATAAATTCAAACTGTGAAGGATGTCGTTTAAGTGTTTCTAACAATTGGTCAAAATCTTCTATCAATTTTTCTCTCGGTATTTTGGCGTTTAGTTTTTTGAGAATAGTATCCTGAATCACTTTAGTAGGTGTTGTGTGATACAATTCGGTTTTTAGAAGAAGGGTTGGATTACTTTCATCATAAATATACTGCACATTTGCAACTTCTTTCCTTTTAAGCACCTTATTATTTATATCGTAATTAGCACGAAAAATTAAATTACCAAAACGGTCAAACTTATACTTAGAGTATGCTGTGCTATTCCTTTTATCAACCATAAAATTTCCGTCTAACCCTATTGTTGCATATTTTAAACAATTCCCTTTGTCATCATAAGTTGCAAAGCCTCCTGCTGTACCAAAAAATGACCCAATTGCAGGTTTATTTTCTTTGTTAAAGAATCTGAAATTAATTAAATTGTTATTCTCATCAAATGTAGCTTTATCAACCGCAATTCCAGTTTCATCATTTATTAAATTTAATTCTTCATCAACATTGTTCATTGAAATCAGTATTTCATTATCATCAAATTTGTATAGTACATTATAAAATTTGTAATAAGGACGCATTGGAACGTAATCCCCCTTAATATTTTTTCTTTTTTCTAAAACATCATTTTTACCAACGAAGTCCCATTCGTATTCAAATATGCCCCAACTATTATTTATAGGATTATCATCTTTATCGTAAAATTTTACACTTGTTCGTTTGCCTTTATTATTATAAAAATAGACTTCTTTAAACACTCCCATTCCATTTGTAGTTGGTTTATTGTTGGTGTCAAAGAAGCTTCTTATTTCTTTGTTGTTATAATATTGTATTTGGGTTTTAGATGATAGCGCTCTTTTTCCATCTAATACACCACTTCTATTTAATTCAATAAGCTTATTTTGATACAAATATTCAATCTGAATTAATCTATTGGAGCTATCATAACTGAGGTTAAAATAATTTTCATTTTTTACTTCTTCTTGATTTAGGGGAATTCTACCTTTTGTTTTTGAATAGGGCGTTTCTCTAAAAATTAGATGTTTGTAATATTTTTGAGTCTGAGCTTGTGTAAATTGGCTACTTAGTAAAAGACTAAAAATTATTAGTATAAATTTCATAAAATTGAATCTATTTATTTTCGGTTGATTTTGGTTGCTGAGAACAAATATATAAATTTAATTTGTTTGTTTTGAGATTGAGAAACTCGCCCCCTCCCTTTTTTCCTCTTCGTCAAGGGGGAATTACATTTCGTTTTTAGGAGGTGATTATTTATTTTCTAAAGTCTTTAATATTTCTTCTTGTCTTTTTTCTGCTGAATATTTTACTACCATTTTTAATAAAACTTGAAATTTACAACTCACTATTCTACATTGAAAGCTTAGTCCCTAATAAACAAAAAAAGTAATTATTACACTATTTTAATCTTAATTTTTGAGGCGTCTTTTTTTCTTAGACTCAAGCTATATCCTGCTACTTCTATTGCAATAGGGTCACCAAGTGGAGCAACTGCTTTTAGTTTTACCTCCTCTCCTATTACACAACCCATTTCCATAAGGCGTAGCGACAAGCTTCCATTTTCTATTTCCGAAATAACACCTATTTCTCCTTTCTCTATTTCTGCTAATGACTTCATAAACTTTCTTCTTAAAATTCTTCTTTGTTCAACCAACTCTTCCAACCATGAAAAATCATATTTAACACACTTCTATCTTTTGGATTTTTGGTAATTCCAAATACTACTTTTTCTTCTTCTTTGGCAAATGTTCCAAAAATCTTATCGTATATAATCAAAACACTGCCATAATTTTTGTTGATGTATTGAGGATTGGCAGCATGATGAACTCTGTGGTGAGATGGAGTACTAAAAACGAGTTCTAATAATCCTAATTTTGGAATAAGTTTCGTATGCTGAATAAATGACAGGTATAAACTCACCATTTGAACAATAAGTATATCTAATGGATTGAATCCTAGAAAAGCTAAAGGAGTCCAAAACAAAATTAGATATCCAAAATTTAGAAATGGTGTTCTTGCCGCTACTGAAAGATTAAATTTGGTAGATGAATGATGATTGACATGAGTCGCCCACATAAAAGGGACTTCGTGACTCACTCTGTGATACCAATAATAGACCAATTCGTGAAGAAAAAATAAAATAACAAAAGATAGCAAAGAAGATTCTATTTTGAATGGTGAAAGGCTATAAACCCAAAACCAAACAGCTAAATTTAAACCTTTGGTAAAAAATCGTGTTACAAATCCTAATGCTCCCAAAACAATGCTGACCCAAGTATCTTGAGCGTCGTACAAATGTTTATTTTTCTTATAGCTATAAAAGACTTCTAGCAATGTTAAAAATAACACAAGTGATACAGCGTATGGAGTTATTTCTTTTAACATAATGGATATGCAATGCTCATTTTAAGTTACAAATTTAGCGTTTTTTTTAAATGAATTCAATTGCGAACTTAAATTTACGGTAATATTAATTCAAAACTGGTATAATAGCAAAGATGTTTTACAGCAACCTAATTGAAAGCCCTCTCTTTTTACTTCAAATGGAATAATTTCATATCCATTTGTAATTAAATCATTTGCTGCTTTGCAACTATATCTCGAAGGGTTGTTACTTCTCCTTGCTACTCAAAACAAAAAACTTTTCGAATTTTTGAATCTTTCTTTTCTCTCAATACTGGCATTATAAAATCTTGCAGTAACCAATTGTATCAAGATTTTAGACCTAAGTCTTGAAAAAAAAATCAAATTCCAAAAAAAGCTATTTGTATTGAGTATCTCAAAGTTCTTTTCATGCTTTAGTTTTATGCTCTTTAGCAGCGTTCAATTTCTTTTGATATTCTCCCTGTATCACATCTACAACAATTAAAACTGTAATTACGAAATAAAATGTTGTACTATTCATAGGGGTTATCGCATTTCCAAATAAATGCATGTGCGCAAGGTGTCCCCCTTCAGAAAGCAACATTATTCCTACAATGAATAGTATAAACAATCCTAGCACTTCATACATCTTATTTTTTTGTAAAAATGCAGCTACTTTCTCTGCTAATAAAATCATAATGACTCCACTAACAACAATAGCAGTTCCCATAATCATCATTTTAACAAAGTTTCCATCTAAATCTCTAGTCAAGCCAATAGCAGCAAGTATCGAATCGAAAGAAAAAACTAAATTCATAACGACAATCATTGCGATAACTGAATTTGCTGACTTTTTCTTTTCGACAACTCCTGTTTCCTCAACTGATTCTTGAGCTATTAAATGCCAAATTTCTTTTATAGATGTATGCAAAATAAACCCACCTCCCAGTAAAACGATTAAACTATGAATGTTAAAAGCTCCTGAAAACACCCCCTCAAAAGCGGGAGAATAAATAGGTTCTTGGAAAAAATCGATTAAGCTAACTAAAATAAACAATAATATAATTCTTAGAACAATAGCGATTGCAATACCTAATTTTCTTACTTTTTTCTGTTCATCTTTGGGAGCTTGTTTGGACTCTAAAGAGATGTAAAGTAAATTATCCAATCCTAATACTGTTTGTAAAAGAATTAATAAGATTAACGTAATTGAATTTTCAATTGTAAACAAGTCAGCCATTTAGTTTATTTTTTTTACAAAAATAGAATTAATGATTGATTCTTTGACTAGTTTTTAGTTAAAAAAGGCATTTGTTAGCATCTTTTTAGTTGAACTTTATTGTAATAAAACGGACGCTAGTTTATCTGTAGCTTTCTTCCAACTATAGTTCTCTAGGACAAAAACACGAGCATTTTCACCAATAATGTCTCTTTGAGCTTTATCCGACAGTAATAGCTCTATCTTTTCAGCAAACGCTATAGCTGTGTTTGTAATTAAAATCTGAGACTCATCCTTAGCTTTTAAAGAACTATTAACTAAGGAAGTGGTAACACAAGGTAATTGCATAGACATTGCTTCTAACAGCTTATTTTGCACCCCAGTTCCAATAAATAGAGGAGCTACAAAAACTTTAGCGTTCTTATAAGCATCTCTAATGTCATCGACCCATCCTGAAACAGTTACTTGATTACTCGCTAACTTCAAGACTTCTTTGGAAGGGCTTGCTCCTGCAATCAATAGTTTTATTTTAGAATCTAGCAATGGTAATACTTCCTTTACCAAATACTTAACAGCCTCGACATTAGGAGCGTAACTCATATTGCCAACAAAAATTAAATCAAATTCTTTGGCTTCAACTTTTTTGGGTTTAAAAAACGCTGTATCTATTCCATTCGAAACGATTGTAATTTCATCACGCTTCTCATGCAGAATCCACTTTCTATCTTCTTCAGAAATAATTGTATGTCCTTCAAAATAGTCAAAAATAAGGTGCTCGTATTTTAACAAACGCTTAGACTCATCTTTAAAAATAGGTTTCAAAAAGCCTGCTTTTGCAATTCGCCTTTCAATTCCTTTCGAAAAGGCATCCATGTAATCAATCGTCTTGGGTATATCATGTTCAAACTTAACATATTCAGCCGTACGGATAAGTTGACTGTAAATTCTATCTGGCTTAAAATTACGAATAATTTTCTTTACTTTTCGATGTGCTTTCGCTTGATAAAAATAATGAACTTGGTAAGGCTTATTTGAAAACAATGCTAAAAAAAGATTCAAATATATTTTTGCTTTATTCAGTTTTATAACCGTCAATTCATCGCAAATCTGGCGCAATTCATTAACCTGATTTTCGGGGGTATTATTATCATCTAAACAACAAAGGTGTATCTCATTAGCTTTAGAAAGTTCTTTTATTTGATGATAAATCCGCAGCTTATCTCCCTTGTCTAACGGATAAGGAACTCTTGACACAATTACAAATAACTTCATTTATCAATTGCATTATAAAAAGAAACTAATTTCTTGTTTACCAAATAATTATCGTAACTTTCCTCAACTAAAACTCTAGCACTTTCCCCAATCATTGAAACTCTTTTTTTATCCGAAAACAGCCATAACAATTCAGCTATAAACTCTTTTGAATTGTTAGCTATTAGAATATTTTCTCGGTGTGTAAAAGCAATTCCCTCAGCTCCAATAGACGTCGAAATAACGACTTTACCCAACGCCATTCCTTCTATAATTTTGATTCGCATTCCACCTGCAGAAAGCAAGGG
>WFNC01000395.1 GCA_015488785.1 Flavobacteriales bacterium
ACAATAGGAGTACCAAAAACAACTTTGAAAGAACTTTGTTATTTAGCCATTTAAACAGCAATAAAAAACCTACACTTATTTCCAAACCAACAAAAATACGAATCCCTATTGGTGCTGTAATCCAGTTTCCATAACCACTTTCTATTATTCTTAAATCAAAGTTCGCAAGTCCATTTGTAAATACAAGTTCTGAGAACATTTTTCCAAAACCAGAAACAAGCAATAACATCCCTGCTATATAAAGTATAATTTTAGTTGTTGTTTTATTTTCCATAATTTATTTTCAAAACATCAAAATTAGTAATTTCCCTGTTAAAGTATTATTTAATCACAAAATAAATTCGGAAAATCAGTAATAATTCCATCTAAGTTCGTTTTCAACAAGCGATTAAACTCTTTTTCTTTATTTACCGTCCATGCAAACACTTGAATATCTTTCTTGTGCGCCTTTTGAACTGTTTTTTTTGTAATAAACTTATTGTAAATACCGAGAGCAAAAGGTTTGAAACTTAATTGTTTTAACATTCCTTTTACAGACTTCCCAAGTCCTTCATGAAGAAATACTAATTTGTATTCTGGTGCTTTCACATGTAGAAGTTCCAGTATTGAAGGATCAAAACACATGAAAATGATTTGTTTTTTAAATTCAAACTGATTTACTTCTGCTAAGATTAAAGCTACATATTCTTCGGGTAACGGTTGGTATTCTCCATATAATTTTTCCTCTGATTTAATTTCAAACAAGATTGTTTTTCCTTTGAAGTCAATTTTTTCGAACGCTTCTTTTACTAATGGTTTGTGGGCTTTGAAATGTTTTTGTTTTGGAAATTTCTTATATACTTTAGTTCCACAATCAAACGATTGAATTTCTTCTTGTGTCATTTGATACAAGTTGTTTTCTTTCTCGTTTGTTATTTCTGTTCCGTTTGGATTAAGACAGTAATTCTTATCCATAAATTCTTCGTGAGAAATAACCAATTGATTCGCTTTGTTTACGACTACGTCCCACTCTACTCCATCAATGTTGTATGTTAAAGCTTTGGTAAATGCTTCTAAGGTATTTTCTGGCATAATTCCTCTACAGCCTCGATGACCAAAGATTAATGGTTTATTCGTTTGTGCGTTCATGGTTTTGGAAAGTGTTATTAAGAAAAAGATGAATAATAAAACGGGAACTATTATCCGCTTAGAAAGTGTATTTTTTTTTGATACAAGAACCATTAATTACGCTTGTATTTCTTTAATACTTTTCGGATTTCTTTGGCTAATTTTTCGGATTCATCACTTTCTAGTTGATGTCCAAAATAGATGTAATTTCCTTTGTCTTCGAATCGAACTGCACCTTCTCCAATAATCCAAAAAGAATCGTTCATGACTTTACTAAACGATTTTGGGTCTTGCTTTAAACATTCTACTTTTTTGGGTTCTATTTGTTGCGTGTAATATTCGCTGACTTTCCCATAAGATTTTATTGCTTTTTTTATCGAAAATTTGTCTTCATCTATTCTTATAAATTCTACTCCAAATTTTCGCCACAAAAACGTTTTTACAATTCGGTATTCAAAATACGCCCAAAATAGAAGGACTATAAAAACAATTAATTTTTCATCTTTTACTAAATCTCCTCCAAATAAAAAGTATAGAAATACTGCGCCACAAAAAGTCCAAGCGACAATCCATGTTAGCATTAGGGTTTCTTTCCAACGTTCAATTTTTGTAGAGATAATTAGTGTTGTATAACTCCCATGATTTTCTAATGAGATTCGGTCTCCTATTGTTTTCATTTATTTTTGTAATCTTTTAGTTTTTCACTCCGACTTAATATTTAGATACACTACAACTAAGCTTTTTCATTTTCTGCGTGAGAGATAGTAGCGATTGTTTGAGCTCTTTTTTATTTTCCCGATAGGGATAAAAAATAAAAAAAGCGAGTGCGGATAGCTCGACCTTCTCGATTTTGTTATCGAGAAGGTCACGCCCTAATTAATATAATACTGGTTCTACTTCTGTTTCTGTAAATTTAATTCCATATTCTTCTAATTCTTTAAGAATTGGTTGGTAGATTTCTTTTACAATTGGAATTTGAACTCCTTTTAATTTTATGGTTCCGTTTAGTATCATTTTGGTGCATATTCCGACTGGTAAACCAACCGTATCGCTCATTGCTGTATAAGTTTGATCGGTTCCTATGTAGGTCATAGATGAGTGAATTTCTCTGTCTTTTCCGTCAATTTTAAATCCGAATTTGTGCCACATTACAATCATGTCTTTATCATCTTCTTCTAAAGTCCATTTTGCTTCTAATATTTTCTGCAACATTTGCGCTGGAGTAGAATCTTTTTCCATATTCAATGGTGTTCTATCAAATATTCCTAACCAAACTAGCTTGTCCCAAATGACATCGTCTTGATCTATTTTTAGGTAATGACGTAATTTTAATTCAACCGAATCGTGCGGATTATAAGCCAAGAGTGCGTTTATAAAATCTCTATTTGTCATTTCTTGTGAACCTTCCATAACGTAAGTATCGTCGGTTGCTCCAAGTTGTACAAAGACGTTCCAAGCTCTACTAAATCCAACTTTCCGAAGTGTTCCTCTGTAAATTGTAGGTATATTTTCTAATCCATAAATACTTCTGTATTTTAGTGAATCTCTGTTGGCATATCCTTCAAATTTTCCGTTACCTTCTACGTCTATTATTTCTGTTCTTCTAAACAAACGGCTATAAGGAATGTATTTATATTTGTTTTCTTGTATGAATTTGGCTGCTCCTCCTTGCCCTGCTAAAACGACGTTTCGAGGGTTCCAAGTAAATTTATAATTCCAAGGATTGTTGTCGCTTTCTGGAGCAACTAGCCCTCCTGTGAAAGATTCGAAACAGGTCATTTCTCCTCCCATTTCTGTTATTTCATCTAGTACTTTTTTTGCTGACAGGTGATCAATTCCTGGATCGACACCTATTTCATTCATTACAATAATTCCTGCATCGACTGCTTTTTGATGCAGTTCTTTCATTTCGGGAGAAACGTAAGAGGGAGTAATTACATTTTTTTGAAAACGAATACAATCTTCGACCACTTCGATGTGAAAACGAGCGGGAAGCATTGAGACTACAAAATCACATTCTTCGATTTCTTTTGATCTGTCTTCTGCATTTAGGGCGTTGAATTTAAAAGCTTCTCCATTGCTGTATCCGCTCACTTTTTCTTTCGCCAATTCTTCGTCCATGTCTCCTACTTTGATTACCCAGTTTTCTTTTTCTGCGTTTTCTAACAAGTATTTTATTAATGATGAAGATGATCTTCCTGCTCCTATTACTAGTATTTTTTTCATAATAATGATTTATGCTTATCCCTTTGTTTCCCCAAAAGGACAAATAGTCTATAATTAATTTCTCTTCTTGCTCTATGTCCTCTAGCCGGACTGGCTCTTCATTTTTTTATTTATTCTTTTTTTATTTCCTTTTTAAAGGTATAAATGAGAACGTTTCACTTAGTACTTAGTCAAAAAAACGAAGCAA
>WFNC01000396.1 GCA_015488785.1 Flavobacteriales bacterium
AGAATAGATTATTTGTTGGAATAGTCTTTTTAATTTTTGTTTTTAGTCAGATTAGTCTGTGTGATTAGATTTTTGCAACAAAACAAAACGGTATTATCTACAGTCTTAGAAAATTAAAAGCTGTCCACAAGTCGATGTTGTTTCATAAAAATCAAAAAAGCATCAGTTTTACGTATATATATAAAAACAAACCAAATAAAATTTGAACTATATAATATATTTTTATTCCTTTGCAGTCTTAAAGTTCTTAAATCACATTTAAAAAATAATTTATTATGGCAAAAAACTTAGTAATAGTCGAGTCACCTGCAAAGGCAAAAACCATTGAAGGATACTTGGGAAAAGACTTTGTAGTAAAATCTAGTTTTGGACATGTACGTGATTTAGCTAAGAAAGATGCTATAGATATAGAAAATGACTTCACCCCAAATTACGAAGTCTCGGTCGATAAGAAAAAAATTGTCGCCGAATTGAGAAAATTATCGAAAGTTGCAACTACAGTTTGGTTAGCGACTGATGAGGATCGCGAGGGAGAAGCGATATCTTGGCACCTAAAAGAAACTTTAAAACTAACAGACGATAAAATAAAACGTATTACGTTTAATGAGATAACTAAAAAAGCAGTTAAAAACGCAATAGAATCTCCTCGTAATATTGATATAGATTTAGTAAACGCACAACAAGCAAGACGAATTTTAGATAGAATAGTAGGTTTTGAATTATCACCTGTTCTATGGAAAAAAATTAAACCTTCACTGTCTGCAGGTAGAGTCCAATCCGTAACGGTAAGAATCATTGCAGAGAGAGAAAGAGACATCGAAGCATTTAGTTCGGTAAGTACTTACAAAGCTGTAGGTCTTTTTACCGTAAACGGGAAAAGCTTTAAAGCAACAATTCTAAAAGGATTTGCAAAAGAAAAAGATGCAGAAACATTTATAAACAAATGTGTAGATGCTAATTTTTCGGTAGAAGATTTACAAAAAAAGCCAGCAGTAAGAAAGCCAGCTCCACCTTTTACAACTTCAACATTACAACAAGAAGCAAGTCGAAAATTAGGCTACAATGTTGCTAGAACAATGAATTTAGCACAACGCTTATACGAAGCAGGTTTGATTACTTACATGAGAACCGATTCGTTGAACCTATCTGATTTTGCATTAGAAAATGCTTCGGCAGAAGTAAAATCTGCTTACGGAGAAGAATATTCTAAAACAAGAAAATTTAAGACAAAAAAAGCAGGAGCTCAAGAAGCGCATGAGGCGATAAGACCAACCAATTTTGCGACTCATAGTGGAGGAGCAGATGCACAACAGAAACGTTTGTACGAGCTAATTTGGAAAAGAACCATAGCATCTCAAATGTCAGATGCTCAATTGGAGAAAACAAAAATCACCATAGACATTGATAAAGCATCAGAAAAATTTATCGCCAATGGAGAGGTAATTAAATTTGATGGTTTCTTAAAAGTATATTTAGAAGGAACAGACGACGAAAACGACGACGATAAAAAAGGAATGTTACCAGCTATGAAAGTAGGTGCTATTTTAGGAGTAGAAGAAATTTCAGCTACACAAAAATTTACACGTCCGCCTGCAAGATACACAGAAGCATCATTAGTAAAAAAATTAGAAGAATTAGGAATCGGAAGACCATCTACTTACGCACCTACAATTAGCACAATTCAAAAAAGAGGCTATGTAGAACGTGGAGAAAAAGAAGGTAAAGAAAGAGAGTTTACACAATTTAATTTAATCAATAATAAAGTAGATAAACAAGTCAATACCGAAACATACGGAGCAGATAGAAATAAATTGTTACCCACAGACATCGGTTTTGTAGTCAACGATTTCTTAATCGAAAATTTTGGAAACGTATTGGATTATAATTTTACAGCAAAAGTAGAGGGAGAATTCGATGAAATTGCTCAAGGGTTAATGGAGTGGCCAAAAATGTTAAGTAAATTTTACAAGCCGTTTCACGATACAATAGAACACACATTAGAACATTCTGAAAGAGCAAGTGGAGAACGTATTTTGGGTACAGATCCAGCATCTGGAAAGCCAATTAGTGTTCGTTTAGGTAAGTTTGGTCCAATGGCTCAAATTGGAAATGCTGAAGATGAAGAAAAAAAA
>WFNC01000397.1 GCA_015488785.1 Flavobacteriales bacterium
GTTACAATTTGAGCGTAAAAAAAATGAATAATTTTTTACGCAAAAGAATCAAAAAAAAGAAAAATGAGTATAGACATTATATATGAAGACAATCACCTTATTGCAGTTAATAAGCATGCAGGAGATTTGGTACAGGGCGACAAAACCGAAGACGAACCATTGGTCGATTTGGTAAAAGCTTATATTAAGAAAAAATACGATAAACCTGGAGATGTCTATTTAGGAATCATTCATCGATTGGACAGACCAGTAGGAGGGATTATTTTATTTGCCAAAACAAGTAAAGCTTTGGTACGTATGAATAAACAATTTGCAGATCGAGAAATCGAAAAAACATATTGGGCAATTGTTGAAAAATTACCACCGCAAGATGAAGAGGTTTTGGTTCATTATATGAAAAAGAACCAAGAAAAAAACCGTTCGAGAGCTTATGACAAAGAAGTTAAAGGTAGTAAACGTTGTGAACTAGAATATAAATTGGAAGGACGTAGTAAAAACTACTATTACGTAGAAGTAAAACCCAAAACAGGTCGTCATCACCAAATTAGAGTTCAGCTAAGTCACGTTGGAAGCGTAATAAAAGGAGATGTAAAATATGGAGCAAAACGAACAAACAGAGACGGTTCAATTCATTTATTAGCAAGGTCATTAAAATTTCAGCATCCCGTAAAGAAAAACTGGATATTATTGAAAGCTAATCCTCCAAAGAAAGATCCACTTTGGCAAGAGTTTTTAGAATTGAAGAAAAAATAAATTTTAATGATTAAAAGGGAAAATCGATAAAGTTATTCGTATTTTTTGTAAGTTTGAAGTGTGTATTTTTAAGATTTAGGTGTGGAGTCTTGTTTTAATAGGTTGTTGCAGTGTATTAGAGTGGTATTTTTTTAGAAAGAAAAACCCTAGAAAACGTAAAATAACTTGTTTTGAGTATAGCTAATAAAAATACATTTAACAATTAGAAAGAAACAGTAAAATGAGATTACTTCGAAAAATTTTGATTCCTCCACCATCTTCCTATTCAACCTATCAAGAAAAGTATAAGTTTACGTTGGTGTGGAGAATATTTATCATTCTCTCTATTTTCTTTTTTCTTTTGGCTAGTTTTCATCTATTTACCGGAAGTGAGAAAGTTAAAACAACAAGCTTAGCTTTCTTAATGAGTATAGGAAGTTTAGTGTCTTTCAAGCTTTCAAAAAAATACACTATTGCAGTATTTCTTGTTTTTACGATAGGAACATTAATTAATCAATATACAATTTACACCGCCCTCAATGTAGAACGTATAGTTGATTTGTTGTGGATGCTAACCATATCTGTATTTGTATTTTTTATGCTCGGTTCTAGATATGGAATAGGAAGCATGCTAGTCAATATTTTGGGACTCATAGGAGCTCTATTTTATGTGCCTAAGAATGTTGTAATACAAACAATACAAAATCAAACACTTCAAATAGAAGTAGCGCATGCCATAAATATTGTAGTAGCAACATCGGTAACCGTTTATTTTATTAGTAAAATAATTGAATATTCGGATTACAATGAAAGAAAAATTAGAAAAGCCAATATTAGTTTGACCAAACAAAGAGATGAAAAAGTAATTATGCTTAAAGAGATTCATCATCGTGTTAAGAATAACCTACAAATCGTATCAAGTCTTTTGCGTTTACAAGCAAATGTTATTGGAGACAGTGAGATTAGTGCACACTTCAACGAAGCTGTAAATCGAATTTCGTCAATGGCGTTGATTCACGAAAAAATGTATCAAACCGAAAATTTATCAGACGTTAATCTGAAAGAGTATTTAAATAGTTTATTTGTCGATATATTTAGATCTTATACTTTTTCTAATAAAGTGAGTTATGAAATAAAAACCAATATTAACAGCGTTAGTTTAGATAGCTTAGTTCCTTTAGCCCTTATTTTTAATGAGCTAATTACCAATTCTATAAAACATGCTTTTACCGATTTAGAAAAAGGAAAAATTAGTATTGATATTAATCAAAATGAATCAAATAAAACAACGATTATATATAAGGATAACGGAAAAGGTTATGATTCAAAAAATCAAGAAAATTTTGGTTCCGTTCTTATCGAGACTTTTACCGAGCAGTTAGACGGTGAGTTTACAGTAAATTCAGCCAATGGAGTTGAATACATTTTTACATTCGATGATTTAAAATAATGAAAATACTAATTATACTTTGTTTTATAGCGCTATCCTTTACCCTACAAGGACAACAAGATTCTTTGAGAAATAAGCACAATAAAAAAACTCGCTTCGAATACAAACCCTATATTGTTCCTTCTGTTTTCATCGGAGGTGGACTGTTTATAAATACAACAAAATCTAGGTTTAGTAAACAAAATTTACAACAATCAATCCAGCGTAAATATGCAACACAAACAAAAGTAGATAATTATTTGCCCTTCATTCCAATCGCTCAAATGTATGGAGGTAAGATGATGGGATTACAAAGTAAAAATAATTACTTTAACCAAACAAAGAACCTTTTTTTCGCTCAACTTTTTACATCTATTATCACACATGGCTTAAAAAGAGCTACAAATTTAACTCGTCCCAATGGAGCAAAATATACTTTTCCATCAGGACATACATCTTTTTCATTTTCTTCTGCATCAGTCTTGTTTTACGAATATAAAGAAACGAATTTAGCCTACGCCTCTTCGGGTTTTTTATCATCAGGAGCAACAGGTCTATTACGACTTTCGAACAATAAGCATTGGGTTCCAGATGTGTTAGTAGGAGCGGGAATAGCAATTTTAGTCACACATTTAGTCTATCATTTCGAACCATTAAAAAATTGGAACCCATTCGAAAAAAGAAAGCAAAGAAAACAACATAGAAATTATGTCCCCGTTTATTAATAAAAAGGCTGACACTTAATTGAGTAATTTACAAAAAATAGCCTAGTATTCAAGTCCTATTTTCAAAGTAGAAGCGTGCTTCAAAAAATAATTGTTGAATTTTCAAATTAATAAATTGTCACATTAATCTTATCCTAATCCCACATCTAGCGCCATCATTAGTACAAAACCAATCATAAAACCTAAAGTCGCAACATCCGTATATTTATCCCGTTGAGTTTCAGGTATCACTTCTTCTACAACAACATAAATCATCGCACCAGCAGCAAAGGCCAAAGCATAAGGCAATATTGGTTCAAAATACATCACAGCAGCAGCTCCAATTACGCCAAAAATAGGTTCAACAATTGCCGAAAGTTGACCATACCAAAAACTTTTTCTTCGACTCACTCCTTCTCTTCTCAAAGGCATAGCAACAGCAAAACCTTCAGGGAAATTTTGAATCGCAATACCGATAGCCAAAATTACAGCAGTATTTATCATATCTATTTCTCCCATCGCAGCACCAAAAACAACACCTACCGCCAATCCTTCAGGAATATTGTGCAGTGTAATTGCTAGAATTAATAAGGTAGTACGGTGAAAATTAGATTTTACCCCCTCCTTTTCACTTTCCTTAAAGTTGATGTGTAAATGAGGCATTAGTTTATCTAATCCAAACAAAAATATTCCTCCTACAATAAAGCCAATTACGGCTGGCATCGCCTGAGCAAAACCTTTTCCGCCCGTCATTTCAACAGCAGGTCCTAGCAATCCAAAACAACTCGCAGCAACCATAACTCCACCAGTAAAACCAAGCATAGAATCCAATACTGCTCTGTTTAGTGTCTTAAAGAAAAAAACCAAACTAGCGCCTAAAGCAGTTATAAACCACGTAAAAATAGTAGCCAATAAAGCTGCCATTACCGGATGCAACGAAGCCACCCATATTATAAAATTATCCCACATATTAGTATTGTTATTTTATTTTCATCTTAATCGTTAGGAAATCACAGATTCCTCCGTGAAATTTACAGCTGTTTTATTCAAAATAAATCCGAAGAAATAGAGCTTGAAATTAAAATGTTAGACAAATGTAACTTATTTTAAAGACATAACTAAACATTTATTTGTGTATCTGTATATTGCTCATTGTTTTTTCAGTAAATTGAAAAGTTGTTTTTCAGTAAATAAGTAATGT
>WFNC01000398.1 GCA_015488785.1 Flavobacteriales bacterium
ACAATAGGACTCAAAGCTTTGTCCATAGCTAACTCCTCTCCTGCTCTTGTAATTATAAAATAAAATAGAAACAAAATTATCCCTATTAAGACTGGTATTCCTATCCCTCCTTTTTTTACAATAGCCCCCAAAGAACTTCCCAACACAAGCAACATTAAACAAGCATAAGACAACGTGAATTTTTGATGCCAACTGATGTCTTTTTGCATCAAATATTTTTTTGCACTTTCTTTTAGTGTCAATGGGACTTTCTGACTAGAAATTAACCCCCTAGTCAAATCCAAAGCCCTCATTATATTCTGTTTTTGAGACACGCTATCTAACTTCGAAAAATAATCGACTGTAGCTGTAATCGAATCATAATTAAAAGCGATAGAGTCGTTGACTCCCCTTGTAATCGAAAACTTATTTCGAGCTATGTTGTATTGAGAAATATCTGTTTTTTTATGTTCTTTTACAGCAGAGTCTCTTAGCATTTTTAATTGTGATAGCGATAAGAACTGCTCATCTACGGCATAAGAATCTTCACTAGAGCGTTCAAAATCAAATGATTTTAGCTTTACTTTAAGTGTGGCTTTCTCAAAGTAGTAACGCATAAAAGGAAGTTTAGAATCTTCAACCGTTTTAGAATCAAATTCTTGAAATATAAATCCATCGTATAAATCCAATAACATATACGAACTATTCTTAGGGTGTGTTATAGACCCTCTTTTAGCACTTATGACTCTTTTATAATCTCTAGGATCCTTTGAGTAATCTTTAGAAGACTTCATTTCTGAGTAATCGTAAATCAGTAAGTCTAGAAACTCCCCATCCTTCGTTTTTTTTCCAATTCTTATATTAAAATCCTCTAACTCATCAAAAAAGATACCTTCCTTAAAAACAATTGACGCTTTGGTTTGTTGAATATCATAGATGAGTACTTTCATTTTAAAATTTGCGAGTGGCCACAAATTATTAGAAAAGTAAAATGCTCCTGCCGAAATGAACAGCATAAAAACAAACAAAGGTTTCATTATTACTCCAAGGGAAAGTCCTGAAGATTTCATTGCGGTAAGTTCATTATGCTCGGCTAAATTACCAAAAGTCATAATAGAAGCCAATAAAATAGATAACGGAAGCGCTACAGGAACCCAATTTGCAGAAGCATATAAGATAAGTTCCATCAAAATATTCCATTCTAGTCCTTTCCCCATCAAATCATCGATGTACAGCCACAAAAACTGCATATCAAGGATGACCATCCAAATAAGGAAAACCAAAACAAAAGGACCAATAAAAGCCCCTATAACTACTTTAGATAATTTCTTCAACGCTTAATTGATTATTAATTCAATATTTTCTTTTTCCAACTTGACTTATAGCTTTTAGCATAAAAAAGAAAATCTCATAGCAAAAATACTATAAGATTTTATCACTACAACAAAATGCAGCTATAATTATTGCTTTTTTAGACAAATTTATTTCATTCTTGAAACAAATTATCCTCCAATTGCTCTTTTCAATTTATCAACGTTATTTTCCCAAAGCAATTTAGCTTCGTCTAGTTCATCTTCTTCTGCAAAATCAGTAATAATAATCGCGATATCTTTTGTGATTTCATCAATTTGTATCGCCATTTCAAAAAAGTAAGACGTATCTTCATCTTCTTCCCATTGGAAACGAACTTCATTTCCTTTTCTAGATTTTAGTAGTCTTGCTACATCTTCATCGCCATCCCAAAAGAAAGTATAAATATCACCTTTTATATTAACATCGTCTGCAAACCATTTAGACAATCCACTTGGACTAACGAAACAATCAAACAAAACTTTTGGGGATGTACTGACTGGTATTTCTAATTCAAATTTAATTTTTTCCATTTTTTTCTTTTTATCTTTCTCTTTATCAGAATATAACAGCTACTTATTTCAATAAACAATAATTACTTACACGCTAAAAAAGAAAGCTAATTTTAACATTGCCAATATAATAAAAAATAGGACATATTTTACATTAATTTTGGCTTTGTGAAGAAAATTTGCATTTTTTTAACAATAGAATGATAAATAAGAGATAAATCCAATCTTAAACGAAACTATTTGCACTTTTTTATTAAAGTAATCCTTTGTCAGCAAAACTAAAATAGCCATTATCTGTTACAATCAAATGATCCAGCAGTGGGATATCCATAATCTTTCCCGTCTCTTTAATCTTATCAGTCAAAAGGATATCACTTTGACTTGGTTTCAATTGACCCGATGGGTGATTATGAATAACTATAATTGCAGAGGACAATTGTTCTATTGCATTTTTGAATATTATTTTAATATCTGCAACTGTTCCGCTAACACCTCCCTTGCTTATTTGAGTTTTAAAAATCACTTTATTTGCTCTCGATAAACATAAAACCCAAAATTCTTCATGAGCTAAACCTTCAAATACATTAAACACCTGAAGGTAAGCATCTTTACTTGAAGTAATTGGTTTTAAAACAGGAACCTCTTCTTCTTTTCTACGTCTTCCTAGTTCTAAAGCGGCAATTATGCTAACGGCCTTTGCTTCTCCTATTCCTTTGAATTTAGTGAAATCGGCAACTGACATTTTACCTAAATCATTTAAGTTATTGCTTTTCGATTGTAATATTCTTTTAGACAATTCGACAGCGGTTTCATTTCTATTTCCAGAACCAATTAGAATTGCGATCAGTTCAGAATTGGACAAACTTAACCGTCCTTTGCTTATCAATTTTTCTCTAGGTCTATCGGCAATATCCCAATCGGGAATTGATATTTTGTTTGGGGTAGTCATTCTTATTACATTTGTTGTGGAGCTTTTACACCTAATAATGATAATGCATTCTCAATTACATTTCCAACTTGATAAGATAATGCCACTCTGAACACTTTTTTATCTTCATCTTCTTCTTTAAAAATAGAAACTGATTGGTAGAATGAATTATATGTTTTGGCTAATTCATAAGCATAATTTGCGATTAAAGCAGGGCTATAGTTCTCTCCCGCCTCCTTAATTACAGTTGGAAAGTCAGCTATTAATTTAATCGTTTCCGTTTCAATTGGTTCTAAAACAACATTCTCATTTATCGTTTTCGAAAAATTAGGAACTGCTTTTATTATCGATTGAGTTCGAGCAAAAGTATATTGAATAAAAGGACCTGTATTTCCATTTAATTCTATAGACTCTTTTGGATTGAACATCATTTTCTTTTTAGGATCTACTTTTAATAAGAAGTATTTTAAACCTCCCATTCCTATTGTTTTGAAAAGCTCTTCTTTCTCTGAAGCTGACATCTCCTCTATTCGTCCTCTTTCTGTAGCTGCGTTTTTGGCATCATTGGCTAAAGTCTCCATCAAATCATCAGCATCTACTACAGTTCCTTCTCTCGATTTCATTTTACCTTCTGGTAATTCTACCATTCCATAAGATAAATGGTAACATTCAGAAGCCCAATCATA
>WFNC01000399.1 GCA_015488785.1 Flavobacteriales bacterium
AATCTATTGAAATACCTTTTACTAAGAGTTGATCTAAATTGTAAGGTTGTATTGTTGTATGAATACGAGTAGTTCTGTTGTTTACTTTTTTCTCTATTTGATTATCTAATTTATTTGCTATTGGGAAAATGTTCTGTTGACTATAAGACAGAGTAGAAATAAGAAAAGTTAAGAGTAAAATAAGACTAGACTTCATCCTTTTACTTTTTTTATAATTATAGGAATAAGGACAACACTTAAAGCAGCCAAAATTAATCCACAAAGACTAACTGTTGCATTTTCGATTGGGAAAAGTAAAGCAAAAGCAATAATAAAAATATTGTAAGCATATAAAATTAGAACTGTTTTCGTGTGTGAAAATCCCAATGAAATAAACTTATGATGAATGTGATTTTTATCAGCTGTAAAAGGAGAAATTCCTTTGATTGCTCTTAAGGTAAAAGCTCGAATTGTATCGGCTAATGGATAAACTAAAATACTCATAGCAAGTATCGGCATATTGATATGTGAAATAGACACAGGTAATTGTGATGGTGCAATGTTAATGGAGTTGATAGCTAAAATACTGATTACCGCTCCAATAATCAACGAACCAGAATCGCCCATAAAAATACGTGCTGGTGAAAAATTAAAAATTAAAAACCCCAATAAAGCACCTGCTAAAACAAAACTAAGTAGAGCTAATGGAACGTTTCCAACTAAAGTAAATAAAA
The DNA here is from genome assembly GCA_015488785.1 of Flavobacteriales bacterium. Lineage (GTDB taxonomy): Bacteria > Bacteroidota > Bacteroidia > Flavobacteriales_D > Parvicellaceae > S010-51. The sequence goes on from WFNC01000399.1 coordinate 714, forward strand.
CCCCAAAAGAAATAGCGGAAATAAAACCTATACCTGCTGCTAAACCATCTAGACCATCTATCAAATTATAAGCATTTACAATGACGATATACGTAAAAATAGAAATGAGGTAACTTTGCCATAGCTGAAGCATTTCTACTCCAAATATGTTGTGCATACTTAGAACTCTAATATCTGAAATAATTACGATAATAAATCCAACAATAAAATGAGAAGCTAATTTTTTTAATGGAGCTGTACCGATTATATCATCTTTTATTCCTACAAAAAATAGTAAAGTAAGAACAGAAATAACCGTTTTAAAATTAATAATTGCTTTATTGATATAATAATAGTCTTCTGGAAACCAAATTGAATAAGAGAAAATTAATGCTCCAAAAATAACAATACCTCCTATGGTTGGAATACTTCGAGTATGTAATTTTCTGTCTTCGCTAGGCTCGTCAACTAAGTGTTTTAGTTTAGCAACCTTTATTAAAGAAGGGGTAGCTAATAGCACCACAAAAAATGATGTTAAAAATCCTAACCATAAAATACTAATACCAACCATTTGTTTTTTTATTTAGACAAAAATACATCATTTCTATTAATTGATGTTGTTTATAAAAATAAATTTGATTTTTTTGTAACCAGAAAACTTTTTTACGTGACTAATGTAATGAAGTTGTTTAAATTCGAATTTTAAGTTAAAAATTGATTCTTTTTACTTCTCTTGTCGTTATTTTCACGAACCATAGCTATGGCTATGCTTCTTAAAAATGCCTAAAGTGAAATTAAAAGAATTCAATTTCACCTTTTAAACCTCGACTTTAAATAACTTCAAAGAAAGTAAGTTGTAACTTTAAATAAAACAACTTTTTTATTAATCAATTAAATAATATAATTATGTATCAAGCAGTAGAAATTATCGTACCATTAGCAGCATTTGCAATGATTTTTGGAATCGTTTATGTCGCAGTAACCGCCTATAATCGAAAAGAATTAGCCATGATAGAGGCAGGGATGAATCCTAATGAATCTAAAAAATCTGGGCATTCTAAAATTAGAACAGCTCTTTTGTTCTTATTTGTACCGCTTGGTATTTTTACGGGGAATGTTATCGCTACTTTATTTCCTGTAATAGAAGCTGAATCTCTAGGTTTAATTTTTGCTTTTATTTTTGGAGGAATGGCTTTAACAACTTCTTATTTCATTGAAAAAGGTTTTGAGAAAAAGGATCAAGATTTAATCTAATTGTTGAGTGATAGAAGATAAAAACTTAGTAATAAAGGTTCAAGAAGGAGATGTTCAAGCGTTTTCGGAGCTGGTGAATAGACATAAAAACATGGTCTATTCATTGGCGTTTAGAATGGTCAAGCCTGAAGAAGATGCTGAAGAGGTTGCGCAAGATGCTTTTGTAAAAGCTTTTAAGGCGATTAAACAGTTTAAAGGAGCTTCTAAATTTTCGACTTGGCTATATAAAATAACCTATTTTACGGCGATTAACCATTTACGTAAAAATAAAATGTTGACCAGTCTAATAGATATGAGTTCATTTGAAAATGATGATCAGTCTGCTTTGGATCAGTTGAATAACGAAGATCAACAAAAGTATATTCAAGAAGCATTGCAATACCTAAAACCTGTAGAAAGAAACTTAATAACGTTGCATTATCTAGATGAATTCTCAACGAAAGAGATTATAGAAATTACTGGTTTGTCGGCTAGTAATATCAAGGTGAGCTTAATGCGGACACGAAAAAAACTTTTCGGAATTCTAAAAAAAATGCTTTCAGAAGAATTAGAATTAATTATAAAATCATAAAACCATGGAAGAAAAAGAAGATATATTAAAGGTTCATGTGACTTCTAATTTTAAAAAGGAGGTACCTTCCTTTGATTTTACAGAACTTGTGATGCATAAAATAGAAGAATCAATTGTTGAGGAAAAAATAATAGCGCCATTAATCTCAAATCAAACTTGGAGAATCGTTTTTGCAATCGCATTTATAATATTACTTGGTTCTTTTTATTTAGATATTAAAAAAGTAGAAATACATTTGTTTGATAATTTTAGTTTGCCAAAAATTTCTGATTTTATAGTGTCTATTAAATTATTTTTTGCAATATCGTTTGTACTAGGAGCTATGACTGTAGCAGATTTGTTTTATCGAAAGTCCAAACATTTAGCTTAGATTCTCAATTCTGTTTCCCTCCAACATTCCTTTTTGTATTTGGTTCTGCTTTCTTCTTGATATAGAAAAAAGTTTTATCAATACTTGGTTTAGGATACTTTGGAGCTGGGCTCATGGCATAAGCATCTACAATTTCTCCTTTTGGATCAATCAAAACGTAAGAAGGGACACTTTTTATAGCGTAGTTCATCAGCAAATCATTTTCTCCTTTGTAATGCGCAAACGTCCAGTTATAATCGGGATTTCTCAATCTCCAATCGATAAAGTCTTGTTCATTATCGTCTAGCGATAGACTAATGAATTCGATGTATTTTCCATACTTATCTTTCATATCTTTCATGATTTTTAATTCTTGTAGTGAAGCTTGGTTCCAAGTACTCCAAAACTGAATATAAACGTATTTCCCTGTAAAGTCAGAAAGGTTTACAGTGTCATTTTTAGGCGTGTATATAGTAAAGTTGGGGGCTTTAGAACCTGGAGTCAATAGATGATATTGTTTCAAAAGGTTAGAAATAATTAGGTGATGTTCTTTTATCTTAGTGTTTTTTAAAATTTGATTCAACACCAACTTGATATTTGAAGTATTGAAAGTATTTTTATAATAAGCTTTATTCAAGTTTAGAATTGTAACCAATTCTCTAACAGTATCATTTCTTAGAAAAGGACTATTAATTAAAACTTCGTCAAGCTTTTCGGCACTGGCGTAATTATCTATGGCATGCCTAATTTTATCAATAAGCCCTACGTTGGTCATAAAAAAATGTTCAAAATTCAATGTAAAGAAATCCATATAAGCATCATTGTTATATAGAATAGGCTTGTTTGCAATATAGGTTTCAAAAATATATATTTTGTTCTTCAGCATTCCTCTTCCCATGTACAACTCCTCTAAATTGGCAATTGTGTATTTTATATATTCATGAAAATATTTGTTTTTAATCGGTCGATAAGCTTCAATTAATACTTTTTTGAATTGGTTTAAACTGTCTTTAAAAGAATCATCTTGTAACAATAATCTTTGTTTTTTTAATGTATCTCCATACAAAAAGTCGTCAATTCTATAATTAAATTCTAAAATCAACGTGTTTAAATCGTTTTTAGGTAAGCTATCAAAAATAATGGAAACCGAATTATTGTTGAGTCGTTTTTCCGATTCTTTTTTAGGAAAATATAGGTGATAGTTTTCTGTAGTTGGATCGATGTACAAAAATCCAGAGGTACTTCCAATATCAATATAGGCTTTTAGAACAATGTTTGTATCTACTTTAAATGAAAATTGACCCGTACTGTCTATTCGTTTTTTGTCCAATTTTTTATTGGTGTAAGTTACAGGATCTTCCGAAGTATTCAAAATTGCATATTTTCCTATGTAATCAGGAGCAGAAACAAAAATTGTTGTTTGCGCATTAATGTATAAAGAGAAAAGGGCAGCTATGGAAAACAGGAAAATTGACTTCATAATTATTCTAAATTTAAGAATTGATTTTGCAAGGTTTGTACCAATCTATCCTGAATACAATTAGTTTTCGGTACAATTGTTTTTACTTTAAAGAAATCGCTGCTGGAATAAATTGACTAACATCCCCTCCATTTCTATGTATATCTTTTACTATTGTAGAAGATATAGCACTGTATTCTGGTTCTGTTAGTAAGAAAAAAGTTTCTATTTTGTTTTTGAGTAACTTATTCATTTGTGCAATGGTAAATTCGTATTCAAAATCAGCATTTGAGCGTAATCCTCTAAGTATGTAATTGGCATTTTGTTGTTCGCAAAAATCAACGGTTAACCCGCTATACGTCATTACCTCTACATTAGATACGTTTTCGAATGTTTTTTTTATTAATTCTTCACGCTTTGCTAAATCAAACATTCCTTTTTTAGAAGAATTGACCCCAATAGCGACTATTATTTTATCAAACAATGGAGCAGCTCGCTTTACAATTGATTCGTGTCCTTTAGTTATTGGGTCAAAAGATCCAGGGAAAATAGCTATTCTTTTCATTTTCTAGTTTTTTTCAAAGATAATTAAAATAAATGGTTGTTTTTAAACTTGTTTTTATATTATTTAAAATAAGATTTTTAAAAGTAAGTAAATGTATTTCAGTTTATTATGATGTTAATAAATATAAGTAAATGATAGTTTTTGTTCTTTTTGTTCAAATACATCGACATACATTTGCAGTGTAATTAAAACGAAAACAAAAAAAATATTAATAAATACAATTATGAAAACAATTAACAAAGTAGCAATCGCAATTATCGCATCAATATTTCTATCATTCAATATTTTTGCTCAAGAAAACAAAAAATCAATTACTGTTATGAGTTTTGATTCTCAATTAGTAGGAGTTTCCAATTATGAATTAACAAATTTACTAAGAGCAGAGTTGAAAAAAATAAATAAATATAATGTCCTTGATATTTACGACACAAAAGATATTGTAACCAAGCACAATATAGATGTATCAGATTGTTTTGGTAGATCTTGTTTAGTTAAAAATGGAGAGTTTTTCGCTACTGATTATATTATCTCTGGAAGCATGGTTCCAAACGGAAATAATGTAGTGGTGACTTTATGGATTGTCGATGTAAGAACGGAAAAAATAACCAAAGAATTTTCAAAAGAGTATAGCTACAATTCAGGTTTTAAAAACTTAATATTTGAAGTAGCATTAAAAGAAATGCATGGAATAGAAAATAATGCAGCAGTTTTAAATTCTGTAACAAAAGTGCAACAGTTACCAGAAAACAAATCTAAAGCTATAAAAGCTGTAAGAGCAAGTGGAACTAGAGTAGGCGTAACTTATTTTATGGGAGAGTCAGGGCGAATTTTACAAGCTCCTGCTTCTGAAGGTGGTTTTGAAGCTGGAAATCCTTTTTTAAGCAATATAGCTTATCAGTTCGAAAGAGCGTATATAAACACAGGTAGCATTCAAATGTTGGTGGAAGTTATACCTGCAATTACAGGATTAGATCAAGGTATGTTTATTCCTTCTCTTAATATTCTGCACGGAGTTAGAACAAATAAAATGGGATTAGAGTTTGCTTTTGGACCTGTGTTTAATTTAGCTAAAAAAGCAAGAGGACATTATAACGCCGATAACGTATGGACTTTAGGAAATGGAGATGGTCAATATTCAACGTTTAGAAGAGCAGATAGTAGAGGAGAATATGATGTTGATTTTGGGTTAATGTTTGCCTTAGGAAAAACGTTTAGTTCTGATGGGGTCAATATTCCAATCAATGTTTATTATACTCCTAGCAAGAATGGAGGGAAAGTCGGATTGTCTTTAGGATTTAATTTTCAAAAATAGATTCTTTATAATTTAATTAATCTAAATCCCAAAAAGCCAATGCTTATCTTATACCAATTATTTATTTGGCGCATTTCAATGTTTATTTGGTATTAATGATAGGTATTGGCTTTTTTGTTTTGTAATAGCATAGCAACCGACAGTTCTATATTATTCAAATTCTATAAAACCAAAAAAATCCCAATCCGAGTTTAACCGAATTGGGATTTTTATACCAATTGAATATTTAATTGGCATTAGATATAAAAATAGCGAATGATTATTTCACTGGCGTATCTTTCAATATATCTTTCAAGAATCCCCAGAATTTAACAACCGAAGGAATATTACATTTTTCATCTGGAGAATGAGGATTTCTAATCGTAGGGCCAAAAGAAATCATATCTACACCTGGATATTTCTTACCCAAAAGACCACACTCTAATCCCGCATGAATAGCAGTTACCTTTGGTTTTTCTCCAAAAGAAGCAGTGTATTTACTCTCCATCAATTCCAATATCTCCGATTTTGGATTAGGTTCCCAACCAGGATAAGACCCCGTATGTTCAACATTTGCACCAATCAATCTAAAAGGAGCTCCAACCGTAGCTGCAACATCTTCCTTAGCAGAATCGACAGAACTACGTTGTAAACTTTGCATCTCAAAAGTCCCTTCTTTTACGATTATTCTAGCCAAAGAAGAAGATGTTTCTACCAAATTAGCAATAACAGTACTCATTTTATAAACACCATTGTGAACCGCCAAAATAGCATTCGTTAATTTCTCCACATCTCCCATCACCATTACTTCTTTCGGTATTTCGGTAGCAGATATTTCAATACTCATGTCTGCATCAGTATAAGCATATTCGGCTTTTATTTTTTTAGAAAGCGCCTCAAAAACAGTCAAGTAATCTTCGTTTTCTATCGTAATTACAGCAAAAGATTCCCGAGGAATAGCATTGCGTAAACTACCACCGTTAATTTCAGAAATCTGCAAACCATATTGCTCCATTCCAACCATAAAACGATTCATAATCTTGTTGGCATTTCCACGTTCCAAATCAATATCTACTCCAGAATGTCCACCTTTCAAACCTTTTATTTCTATACGATAAGCCTTAGCATCATCCGAAGGAATAGTCGTCGCATATTCATAATTCACATTAGTGTCAACACCTCCAGCGCAACCAATCGAAAACTCATCGTGATCTTCCGTGTCTAAGTTCAATAAAATTTGACCGTCTAAAATACCTGTTTCCAAATTAAAAGCCCCCGTCATTCCAGTCTCCTCATCTATTGTAAACAAACATTCCAAATTAGGATGCTCAATATCCGAACTTTCCAATATCGCAAGCATCGAAGCCGCTCCAATACCATTGTCAGCACCAAGAGTAGTCCCCTTAGCCTTAACCCAATCGCCATCTACATAAGAAATTATCCCCTGCGTATCAAAATCAAAATCAGTATCCGAATTCTTTTGATGAACCATGTCCAAATGTGATTGCAAAATAACAGTCTTACGATTTTCAAAACCAGCCGTAGCCGATTTCTTAATAATCACATTCCCAATTTTATCCACATAAGTATCCAAGTTCAGTTTTTCTCCAAATTCTTTTACATATTTTATAATTCGCTCCTCCTTTTTCGAAGGCCTAGGTACAGCATTTAAATCTTCAAAATTATTCCAAAGTTTTTTAGGTTCTAAATCTCTTACTTGCATAGTGTTTATTATTTTTCCTCAAAGATAATGATTTTGTTTTGGGCATATCTTTTTATTTTGAAAAAAAATAAAAAGTCGGGCTATCCACACTCGCTTTTTTTGTTTTTCACAAGGAAAAAAAACAAAAAAGAGCTCAAACAATCGTTCCTATCCCTTATGCGAATCACAAGTATTCATATTCTTTAAATCAATCCTTTTCATTCAAGTAAAGCGTTTTTCATTCATCACCTCGAAAGTCAATCCCCCTTTGTCCCTCCCGTTTTTTTTACGGGGGAGATTTAGAGGGATCGATTTTTTTTTATTCCTCAAAACAAAACCTTACCACTAAAAACAACGATTTCGCCATTGTCTTTTACCGCTTCTGCTTGATAGAAATAAATTCCTTTTGCTATTTTTTTGTGATTTAGAATTAAATGTTCTGAATTTGTAATTGTTGTGTTTTTAGAAAATATTTGTTGCCCCAATGCATTGACTAAACTAAAATTAACGGATTGGTAACCGTTAGAAAACACTACGATTTCGCCGTTGATGGTGGTTGGGACGTAAAAATAATTTTTGCTATTGAGCGTTATCGTTTTAGTAATCGTATCTATACAAAGTCCATTGGGTTGACTGGCTATAAGGGTAATTTCATAATTTCCTTCTTGCTGAAACAAATATGCTAGGTTCTCGGTGTTGTCTGCATTTACTCCGTTGATTAACCATTGGTATTCTGATGTGTTTTGACTTTGGTTTTCAAAAACAACTTCGGTAGGAACAAAAGGCAAAGGGTTCGCAAAAGAAAAATCGGCAATGCTATTGTTTATACTTTCTACTGTTACGTTTTGTGTCGCAATACAGCCGTTGGTGTCTCGTAGGCTGATGTTGTAGTTTCCTAGTGGCAAATAACCATAAACGGGAGCTGTTTGCCAATTTCCATTGTCTTTTTTAAAACGAAAAGGAGGAGCTACCCCTTGCATACTGTCTAGCACAATGCTCCCATTGTTGTTGGGGCATGTAGCATTGCTTACCGTGGTTGCAAAACGAGGTTTTGGATTTACTTTTACATTTATGATTTCGGTTTTGCTACATCCATTTGTATCGCTAACCAATATGCTATAAAGCCTGTTGTGTGCTGGTGTTA
>WFNC01000400.1 GCA_015488785.1 Flavobacteriales bacterium
AATGGTAACATTCAGAAGCCCAATCATAGCCGAGTTTTTTTAAGATTGCAAACAATACTTTAAAGTGATGGTTTTGTTCATTTCCAACGGTATATATTAAACCAGATAAACTTGGGAAATCTTTATATCTTAATAGTGCTGTTCCAATGTCTTGCGTCATGTAAACAGAAGTTCCATCGCCTCTTAAAAGTAATTTATCATCCATTTTTTCAGAACTCAAATCACACCAAACCGAATTATCTTCTTTTTTGTAAAAATCGCCTTTTTCTAGCCCTTCTTCTACTACTTTTTTACCAATCAAATAGGTGTCAGATTCATAATACAAAGCATCAAAATCAACTCCCATGTTTTTGTAAGTCGTATCAAATCCCTCATAAACCCATCCATTCATGGTTTTCCATAAAGCTCGAACCTCTTCATCTTCAGCTTCCCACTTTTGTAACATCATTTGAGCTTCTGCTAATATTTTGGTTGATTTTTCAGCTTCTTTAGCTTCCATTCCTCCTTCGATTAATGTTGCTACTTCTTTTTTATAAGCCTTGTCAAATGCTACGTAATATTTACCGATTAAATGATCTCCTTTCAATCCTGAAGACTGTGGCGTTTCTCCATTTCCAAACATTTTCCAAGCCAACATACTTTTACAAATATGTATTCCTCTATCGTTAATTATTTGAGTTTTAATGACTTTATGTCCATTCGCTTTTAAAATCTCTGCTACTGAGTAACCTAAAAAGTTATTTCTTAAGTGCCCCAAGTGTAATGGCTTATTCGTATTTGGAGAAGAATATTCCACCATTAATGTTTTGTTTGTGTCAGCTGCTACGTAACCAAACTTTGGAGTGTTTATCCAGTTGTTAAACTGACTTAACCATACTGAACTTTTAATCGAAAAATTCAAAAATCCTTTTACGACGTTAAAATCTTCAAAAATAGAATCTCCAGAAACCATTTTAGCTCCAATTTCTTCTGCAGTTTGCTCTGGTCCCTTCTTTGAAATTCTCAACAAAGGAAACACTACAAGTGTTAAATCTCCTTCAAAATCTTTCTTCGTTTTACCGATCTGAATTTGACTGTCTGCTAATTCTACGCTATATAATTCTTCTACGGTTGATTTTGCTAAATCAAATACTATTTTTTCTACACTCATATTATTCTAAATAAAAAAGACACATTTTAATAAAAAATGTGTCTTATATATTATAATTTTATTTTTCTATCCTCTTTTCTCTATTATCGCTGATGCTTTTTCCATTATCCTAAATGCTGTTTCAGCCATTTTATTCTGGCGATTATCAAGACAAGGGTTTATTTCTACAACTTCAAAACATTTTACACGTTTATCAATCAAAAAATGATTGATTAATCCACTTGCTTCTTTGTCAGTAAGACCATTTTGAACGGGAGTTCCTGTTCCGTAAGAAATCAAATCACAATCCATGCTATCAACATCAAAAGAAACGTAGATAATTTCACATTCTTTTAAGTATTCCAAAACTTGTTCAGTAACTTCTCTAGCACCAGTAGTTCTAACTTGCTTAACACTAATCGTTTTTACTTTGTTATTGGTAATGTAATAATCTTCGGGATCTTCAGTGTCTCGAACACCTATAAAGACTAAATCTTCTGATAAAATTTTAGGTTCTATTCCTCCTATATTTTTTAATTTATTCCAATTTTCTTTTACTTCGTCAGAGATTTCTTTTACGGCATATTCCATATTATCAACTCCCAAGGCTGTAGCCAATGGCATTCCGTGAATATTTCCTGTTGGCGAAGTATAAGGAGAATGTAAATCTGCATGTGCATCAATCCAAATTACACCTAGCTTTTTATCAGGATAAGCTTTCTTTATCCCTGCAATTGTTCCTCCTGCATTGGAATGATCTCCCGAAAGTAAAAGTGGAAATTTCTTTTTATCTAAAACGTCCTTTACTGAATCACTAATTCTTTCGTAAACTTTAACAACTCCTTTTATTCTTTTTGCCGATTCAAAGTTTATATCTTCCCAAAGTCTATCGTTTTCGTTCTCAATTTTGACAATGTTAGCTTCCTTAAAATAAGTACTGTTAGCATTTAATGCAGCAATTTTAACCGCATCTATGCCTAAGCTAGAACCTCTAGTTCCTGCTCCTATTTCTGACTTATTTTCTACTAATACTATTTTTTTCATTCGTTAAAATATTAAACTTTAT
>WFNC01000401.1 GCA_015488785.1 Flavobacteriales bacterium
AGAAATTCGAAAGCATATCCGATCGTTCTTTTAATAATGGTAAAGATATTTTTAATATTTTTGTACAACTATATTCTTAAAAAAAAGGTTTAATGAACAAAGATAACATCATTCTTGGGATAGAATCAAGTTGCGACGATACTTCTGCAGCAATAATAAAAAATGGAGTGATTTTGTCTAATGTAACGGCAGGGCAAGAAGTACACCAAAAGTATGGAGGAGTAGTGCCAGAGTTAGCTTCTAGGGCGCATCAACAAAACATAGTTCCAGTTATCGATTTAGCGTTAAAAAATGCAAAAATTGAATTGTCTGATTTGTCAGCGATTGCATTTACCAAAGGTCCAGGGTTACTTGGTTCTCTTTTGGTTGGAACATCGTTTGCTAAATCATTGAGCTTAGGATTAGATATTCCTTTGGTTGGTGTCAATCATATGAAAGGTCATATTTTGGCCCATTTTATACAAGAAGAAGGGTTCGAAAAAGAAGTTCCTAAATTTCCTTTTATTTGCCTTACGGTGTCGGGAGGTCATACTCAAATTGTAAAAGTGTTGTCTCCTTTAAGAATGGAAGTTCTGGGTGAAACAATGGACGACGCAGCAGGAGAGGCTTTTGATAAAGCGGCTAAATTGATGGGACTTCCGTATCCTGGAGGACCATTGATTGATAAATATGCTCAATTGGGAGACAAGGATCGTTTCTCGTTTACGTTTCCAAGAACTGAGGAATTTAGCTATAGTTTTAGTGGTTTAAAAACTCAGTTTATGAACTTTTTGAAAAAGGGTTTAAAAACGGATGAGAATTTTATAAAAGATAATTTAGAGGATATCTGCGCGTCTTACCAAAGTCATATTGTCAATTATTTGTTTCAAAAACTCAAAAAAGCAGCTTTTTCTGAAAACATAAATCAAATTGCTATTGCAGGAGGGGTTTCAGCGAATAGTTATTTAAGATCAGAATTGAAAAGATTGGGAGAAATACATGGATGGAGTACTTTTATTCCGAAGTTTGAATATTGCACGGATAATGCAGGGATGATTGCAATTACAGGTTATTACCAATTGTTGGAAGGTGATGTTTCTATGCAAAATGTAATTCCTAATGCTAGAATGAAAGTTGATGAGTAGTCTGTTTTTTTTGCGTTAGGGATATAAACGTTAGCCTTTTGTTCTTTATTATAATAGCTAATCTTTGTAAAAAAGAGCGATTTTATGAGCTCCTTTTTTGCTTAGATTAACTTATAATAAAAACAAAAGCTACAAGTGGATAGCCCGTTTAAACGCCCTCATTATTATTCTAAATTTAGTTGTGTTTAAGAATCTTTCTAGTGAATAATTGGAGTCTGTAATTCTTTAAATAGTTTCCTTTAAAGTGTGAGAGTTACAAAAATTTAATTTTATCTGGTTTACGTTTATCTTGCGAAAAAACTAGGTTCATTAATTCGTTTTTAGCTACAAAATCGAAAGATGGAGTGACTCTAATAGAGGCTTTAAATGAAGATTTTAATTCTTTAATTCGTTTTTCGGTATTGTATCCAGAAGTTAAAACAACGGTTACATCGTCTATTCCTAATTCGTTTTTGCGAACTTGAACTTGGTACAAATCTACGTTTTCTTTAGCCAAAACATCAAATATAGATGGGGGGAAAATAGTTGTTCCTTTGTACTTTATCATTTGTTGTTTTCGACCTACAATAGGTCCTAGTCTCGGGGTGTCGATTCCGCAATCACATTTAGAATAGTAAACATGGCATAAGTCACCTGTTTTGTACCTTAATAATGGCATTCCTTCAACTCCAAGGGTTGTAACGACGACTTCGCCCAGTTGTTTGTCTTTGACTCTTTTTCCTTCGTCATCAATGACTTCAAGGAGCAGTAATTCGGGATTTAAATGTCCGCCTTTTCCTTCTTTACACTCGGTAAATGCTGCTCCAATTTCTGTTGATGCATAAGTAGAATGTAGGTTTACGTTCCATTGACTTGTAATTCTTTTTCCAAGCTCGTTAAAGTTAAAATCGGTATCTCTAATGGATTCTCCTATGCAAACAATTGTTTTTACAGCGGTTGAATTTAGGTCTATGTTTTTGGATTTAGCGTAGTCAATTAATTTGATTATAAAAGAAGGTATAGCAATTATAATGGTTGATTTAAACTTTAGTATTGTTTCTAACTGACTGTGAGGAGAACCAGGCCCTTGCCTTACGACTCCTGCTTTTAATTTCCGAATGCCGAGGTAATAGGCTAGTCCTGCCATAAATTGTTTGTCCATGGTTACCATCATTTGAAAAATATCTTTTTCGCTTCCGCCTGCTAGCATCAAAGAATTTTTTTCGTTGTTTCCTAAGCGTTCCAAATCTTGTTCTGTTAAGTAAAAAGCCACTGGATTGCTTAATGTTCCTGAGGTGGATACGTAATCAACGATTTTGTTTTTAGGGACGCATAAAAAATCTTCATTGTTCAATGCTAAATCATCTTTGGTTGTGAAGGGTAGTTTTTCTAAGTCTTCTTCTGTTGAAATAGAGGAAATATCAATGTTCTTTTCCTTGAATAATCGTTGGTAATAAGCGGAGTTTTCCGATACATAATTTAATAATTCTGTAATTTTAGTCTGATTATTCATAGTGTATTATTTTTTCAGAATAGATTTTAAATCTTTAATTTCGTTTTCAATGGATATTTTTTCTGCTTTTGAAGCAACAACCTTTGTTAGTGAAGTTTCGTACATTTCTAAAGCTTTTGTTTTGTTCCCTTTAGCATAAAAGTATCGTCCTAGATTGAAGTATGTTTCATAACTTTCGGGGTTCGATTTTATAAATGAATTAATTTCTGCAGAAGATAAATCTAATTCTTTTCCGAACATAACGTGTTTTGTAATGGCTTCTTTTTGTGTTCTAAAAATTGCTAAAGATTTGTATTTTGGAGTGTTTAAGAATTTATCCTTAGAAATTGTAAATTCTTTTTCGAAACTGAAACTTACAGAGGGATTAAAAACCTTATTCAAGTCATAACAAATATATTCTCCGAGTTGATAGGGATAAGTAGAAATCCATATTTTTTTAGCTTTAGGTTTAAAGATTACGGAGTGATAAGCGATTAATTGGTTAATTGAACGAGGATTTCCAAGTCCAATATTCTGGTCGTTTTTTCCGCCTTTGTCTCGAAGTATTTTTGCTGAGGAGGTAAAGTTTAATGGTTTCTCTTTTTCAATTAATTCATTCATTCGATTGAACCGAGCTTTAGAATCACTCATTTCTATGTTGGAAATATTTGCTTTATCAGCTTTATAAAGGTCACTTTGGTAATGGTTGGAACAGACCATGTTGTCTAAATTATTGTCAAAAACATCAATTTTAGTTGGTGTTTTTTCTATCACGACAGCTTTATTGTCTAGCGCAGAACCAATAAGCAAAGATTCTGAAACAAAAGTTTTTTTCTTTTTAGCAATAGCAACAGCTTCTTCAATATTTTTAGCGTATTGAAGAATTTCTCTAGCAAGGAGAGATATTGGTTCTTTCGCTCCAAACGGGACATCTGATTTGGCTGCATTTAATGTTACCGTTAGTCCTTGATTGTTCATTCCAGAAACTACACCAGTAAAACCAGCCCAAGAATAAGAGCTAAAAGGATATCCTTTAGTCGGTTTTTCAAATAGAATTAATTTATCTTTAGCAAAATCTTCTCCCATATAGAAATCAAAATTCCGACCAATAATTAATTCTCCATCTGTTGTGTATTCTCCTTTTGCAGCGAATGAAGTACAACCTACAATCCTTAAATCAGCTAGCGCATGACCAATATCGTGAGCTGCATGGTAATATAATATTCGATAAAACTTAGGTCCTATGTAATCGTATTTATTGGAGAACGATTTAGAAATTCCGTAAATTTCGGCGAGATTCTCGTTGTCGATGTACTCGTCCATATCTCTGTTCATCCAAGCGATGGTAAATCGTAAAAAATGTTGAAAAAATGAACTTGGGATCAATTCATTTAATTGATTGACAAAGCTAGCTTCTTGGGATTCAATAATTTCTTTTGCCAAAACACCGTAAATAACTCCTCTTTCGTATGGAGCTCCTTCGAGGTACATTTCCCAAACTCCAAATTCATTTTTTTTCAGCCAGTTGTTTCCTACTTTATAATGATTTTTACTAATTTCTTCTCTTTTGTAGTTTTCGGGGGTTACCTTAGCTTCAATTTTGGGAACGGGAACTCTTATATTCGCAATGAAGATTAAGAATAATACAAATAGTATAAAAATTCCTTTTTCAATTACCGAAGAGAGAAAATAGCGTATGTTTTTTGATTTTTTCATAAAAAGAAACAAAAGTGAAGTTTAGTTATCCTTATTTTTTTCAATAATAAGTTTTACTTCTTTGATTCTTCTTTTGTCGGCAGCTTCAATAATAAAAGTATAGTTTTTAAACGTGACTTTTTCATTTTTTAAAAGTATTTTCCCTGCTTGTTCAATACAGAATCCCGCAATTGTATCCGATTCACCTTTTACTTCTTCAAAGTCGTCGCCGTCAATTTCAATAATGCGGTAAACATCAATTAGAGAAGTTTTACCTTCAAATAAATAAGTGTTGTCATCTATTTTAGTGTAAGCAATGTCGTCTTCATCAAATTCATCGGTAATGTCACCAACTATTTCTTCTAAAATATCTTCTAATGTTACAATTCCAGACGAACCTCCATATTCGTCGATCACAATAGCAATGTGTTTTTTTTGTTCTTGAAAATCTTTTAGCAAATCGTCCAATTTTTTGTTTTCAGGAACAAACTTAGCAGGTCTAATCAAGTCTTGCCATTTAAAACCGTCTGCTTTATCAATATAAGGAAGTAAATCTTTTATATATAAAATCCCTTTTATGTTGTCAAATGAATCTTCAAAAACTGGAACTCTAGAGAACTTTACTTGCTCTATTGTGTGTAGGATTTCTTTATAAGAATCTTTAATATCAATGGATTTAACATCCATACGAGGTTTCATAATTTGTTTAACGTCTGTTTGACCAAATTTTACAATTCCTTCCAATATTTTTTTTTCTTCCGAATTCTCTGAGTCATTATTTGTTAATTCCAAAGCGTACTCTAAGTCGTCAACTGAAATATTCTCTCTTTTTTTCTTTATTTTTTTGTCAATTATATTTGTACTTGAAACCAATAAATTACTAAGTCCTCCAACCAAAACTTGAGTGATACTCAGTGGAGATACCATGAGCTTTGCCAATTTTATTTTATACTTAGTCGCATAAACTTTAGGCATTACCTCCCCCAATAAAAGGATGATAAAAGTAACCAAAACAACTTGAATAATAAACTTTAAGGTCGAAGACATTGCATCTTC
>WFNC01000402.1 GCA_015488785.1 Flavobacteriales bacterium
ACAGTTTATCCAATTCCTGTCGCTAATTTTACTTCTACAACAATCTGCGAGAATGAACCTCCTACAGAATTTTCAAATCAATCAACAATAGTATCGGGTAGTATTGTCTCTTTTGAATGGATGTTTGGAGATGCTAATGTATCATCACTTCCTAATCCTCGAAATCAATATACTCAATTTGGTATTTATAATACTCAGTTGATTGTTTCATCAAACTTTGGATGTGAAGATACGATAAGTAATCCTGTTATTGTATTAGAGAAACCCACTGTAGAATTTTCTAGCGATATTAGAGAAGATTGTACACCTGCTTGTGTTCAATTTTTAGATTTAAGTTCAACCTCTAGCGTAAATACAAATAATTGGGAGTGGAGTTTTGGTAATAATCAAGCGAGTACAGTTCAAAACCCTTCTATTTGTTTCGAAAACAATAGTAATGAAAATGATTCTAGTTATTATGTTCAATTAATAGCGACTAACGAATTAGGATGTAGAGATACAATTAGAAAAGAAGACTTCATTACATCATATCATTATCCTATCTCATTATTTGAGATGACTCCCCCCGAAACGAATATGTATTTAACAGAAATAGATTTTGTTAATAATAGTATTGGAGCTGACATTTATCATTGGGATTTTGCAGATGGTCAGTTAAGTGATGAGTTTGAACCAACTCATGCTTTTCCAGATACAGGAACTTTTGATATAGAATTGATTGCTAACACAATTAATAATTGTCCAGATACTAGTTATAACACAATAAGAATTGACGCAGTAACAAACTTTTATGTGCCTAATACATTTACTCCTAATGGAGATGGTGTAAATGATTTTTTTATAGCGAAATTTTATAATATCGATAATATGAAGATGTCTATATTTGACAAATGGGGAACGCTAATTTTCTATACCGATGACTTGAAAAAAGGATGGGACGGTAGCTATAAAGGAGTTATTGCTAAAACGGATACTTACGTATGGAAAATAAGCACTGAGGATGGATTTGGAGAAACAAAAGAATTTAAAGGTCATGTATTCTTGATGAGATAAAGGGGGCTCTCTTTTCAAAAATGACTAATGTTTAAGATTTTTTTCTAAAACCTTATTTCTTTTTCTTCTGTTTTCGCTTGCCTTTTTTCGCGATTCTATCTTTTTTACGTTTTGCCTTTTTCCTTTTTCTAGCGGCTTTTCTTCCTCTTTCAGTTACTGGAGGTCTTGGTGTTGGGATTATTTTACCTTCTTCTATTTCTTTTAATACACGATCTAAAATTATGTCTTCTATTTCGGGAGAGTAATATTTTTTTAAAGTCGTTTCATTTAATCTTAAGATTGTTTCCCAAGTTTTGGCTTGTAGTTTACCTCTGTATTGTGTAACTATTTCATAGGCGGTTCTGCCTGTTTCTTTGTGCAGGATTTTCATTAAATAATGCCCTCTGGAAATTGTTAGTTGGCTAATTTCGTAACCGAATTCTTTTTTTAAGGATTTGTAGGATTTTTTAATGTATTTTTTCTTTGCTTTTTTAGAGTCTAATAACGACAATGAATCTTCTATTTCATTGAGCATGTCTGCCGCAAGAACTGAATAGACGTATATTTCTTTAACAAAGTATTTGGTTCTACTATATTTTATTCGATAAGCAGAATCGTTGGCGGTTACATTTACTTCTTTCAAATAATAAGCGATTGAGTCTTCTTGTGAAAACGAAGCCAAAGAAATGAATCCAAAATAGATTAGTGAAATAATTTTTAGATACTTCTGTTTTATGTCTTTTTTATTTCTTATCACAGTGATAGAGTTAGCAATATGTGTACCGTTTTCATTTTTAGAATCATAACTCAATTCAGAAAAATTTATCTTTTATCCGATATTAAATGTAAATCTCTTTGTGGGAATGGAATTTGAATATTATTTGCTCTAAAAAGTTCATCTATTCTAAATCTTAACTCACTTCTTATGATTACGATTTCCCACGTATGAACGGTCCAAAAATACAATTGAAAATCTAATGAGCTGTCTCCAAAATCTTCAAATATAATTTGAATTGGTTTATTTTTACTCACCTTAGGATGATCAAGCGCTGCTTTATATAATAATTCTTTCACCAATTTAGTATCACTACCATAAGCGACTCCTACTTTTACATTGAATCGAGTTGCTTTTTCACTTACAGTCCAGTTTGTCACTTTGTTCTCCGTTAATTTAGAATTGGGAACAACTATAACTTTACTATCTAGATTTTTGACATAAGAGGTTCTAATGTTAATTTGTTCTACTTTCACCATGTCTCCCTCAATTTCAAGGATATCACCAATTTTTATAGTTCCGTCAAACAAGAGAATAAAACCTGAAATAATGTCTTTAAAAATGATTTGAAATGCCAAACCAAAACCAATTAAAACCCCTGAAGAAGCAATTAATAACTGAGTAATATCTACATTAATACTCTTGAGTGTTATGAAAAATACAATAACATAAATTAAGTAAGATGATAATCTAGAAATAATATATTGTTTA
>WFNC01000403.1 GCA_015488785.1 Flavobacteriales bacterium
AAAATTCTTACTATAATAAAGAAAACCTTGCATTTTAAAGTTTAAAAAGCTACTAAAACAGCTGTACTACTGATCTCGAGTGTTTTTCAGTGAACCCTAAATAATATGATTACCCCTCAATTCAGTACGAATAGTTATGATTTATAGACGCTGAAGTTTAATTATCTAACACCAATTACATTTGATTAATTAGTTCTTGTAAATCAGCTGGGGTTTCAATAATTGAAGTGTAAGACTCTAAATTTAAGGAAACTTTCTTTTGGTTCACATTTCCAGACCAGTAAGCGACTTTTCCTTCTGTTTCTAAGAATGCTATTATTCCTACATTTCCTCTTGTTAGAAAAGAAACTTTATTTCTATCAACATCTTCATTGATGATATAACGGTTCACAAAACGATAATCAGAATTGTAATTGAGAACATAAAAATATTTTATCTTTTCTTCGTGAAAGAGTGACGTTTCAACGATTATTCTACCACCCGGCGCGCATCTATCCCAGTTGTGTGTTCCAAAATGAATTATTGATGCTTCTCGTTGGTATTGACTTTTTAATTTATCGTAAGCAACAGCGTCTTCTTTTATTTTCTTGGTAATTAATTCCTTTACTAAGGTTAATTCATCATCTGAAAAAGCAGGGGTAATTGGCATGCTGAAATGGTGCTTTTTATGCATTCCAATTAACAAATAAGAATACATACTTTCAGCTGTTTTTACCAATTGAAACTCATTCCATTTTATTTTAGCCATTAGTTTTAACCTCAGGGTATCAGGCTTATCGCCATTGTACATCCAAGATATGTTTTTGAATTGGCTCAGTTCGGGATATTTAAACGTATTGATATAAAAATCAATGGCAACCGCTTCTTTATCCATTTTTTTTACTTTTGAAAGCTCTTTTGATATTTCATTTTCGGGATTCAATACTCTTTCTGCTGTTTCTTTATAGTTCCATTTTCCATGCCCGTTTTGAGTGTAATAATTAAAACACGGTGTATCTTCCTTATAGCTTTTTGTAAATACCTTTAGTGATTTATTGGGTGCAATTTCAATTGTTTCTTCTTTTTGCTTTCCCGATATTTTGAACATTCCATCTGTTTCCAACGAAAAAGAAGTTCCTGCGCTATCGTATTTCATTGGAATTCCCGATAGAATGACTTCTGCATCGGTGTGATATTCTTGAAAACTTAATTCAACAGCACCTCGAATAGCGATACCTTTTTTATCTACAAAAGCATTAGCTGGAATTATTATTTTAGTCTCATTATCCAAATATAGCGTATCTCCTTGCTCGGCAATTAAGCTTAGTTTTTGAATTAGAACATCCACATTTTCGATTGGTTTTTCAAAAACATTAAATTCTTTAACTATTTTTTTGTCTGCATCACAACCTATTAGTGTGCTTAAAATTGCTAGGTATATTATTCGCTTTCTCATAAGTCTGTTTGTTTTATACTTATAATGAGCAGAAACAAAAAAGGTACATTATCCTAACTCAGACCAATTAAATTATGAAATTCGCCAAATAAAAAACTCTATTTTTTAATTTGCTTATCCGTTTGTTTCCCCAAAAGGATAAAAAGGCTATGTTTTTTTATCTCTTCTTGCTCTATGACCTCAAGCCGGATTGCTCTTCATTTTTTTATTTATTCTTTTCCTCTTATTAAAGGTATAAATGAGAACGTTTCACTTGGTTCTTAGTCAAAAAAATGGAGTAACTGAGCCATAGCGACCCCACAGACTGTCCCGCTCTTCGGGAGATACAAATTTATTAGGCATCCAACTTGTACGTAAAAAAGACTAGGCTAAAAATGAATATAAACATAGACCGACATAAAGGTCAAGTTTTAAACAGTAGCGAACCCTAAATCAACATGACTAAAACTATTTATTAAATAAAATAAAAAATGATGTTCCTACACCTAATTTTGTCTCAAAATAGACTTCTCCATCGTGTGTTTCTACAATCTGTTTTACCATAGCCAAACCTAAACCTGTTCCTGTGGATTTAGTGGTGAAATTTGGAACAAATATTTTTTGTAATAATTCCACGGGGATTCCTGAACCATTATCTTTTATTTCAAGCTTATAATTGTCTCTGTTTTGAGTTAATAAAACATCTATCTTCCCTTCTTTCTCATCTGGAATTGCTTGTATTGCATTTTTTATTAGATTATTAAAAACTCGTATCAACTGTTCTGAATCTCCAAAAATAAAAGCCTCATTTATATTCTGATGCTGAAAAGAAATAGAAATGTTTTTTGTTTCCTTAAATAACTCAATTGTACTTGAAATTATTTTGACTAATTCTATTTCCTGCATATTTGCTTTGGGCATTTTGGCAAAATTAGAAAACTCATTCGCAATAGAAGTTAATGTATCTATTTGCTGTACCATTTTTTGTGAAAACCGGGATAATTTTTCGTTGTAATTTGGATCATCTGGTTTTAATGCCCTTTCTAAATGCTGTACACTTAACTTCATTGGAGTCAATGGGTTTTTGATTTCGTGCGCTACTTGTTTTGCCATTTCTCGCCAAGCTAACTCTCTTTCATTTCTTGCTAATTTCTTAGCACTTTTCTCTAACTCCGAAATCATATTGTTATACTCATTTACCAGCATTCCTATTTCGTCGTTGGCTTCCCATTCTAACGGTGTATTTGTTTTACTAATACTTACATCTCGCATTTTATCGGCGATGATGTGCATTGATTTAGTAATGTAATTGGAGAGAAAAAAAGCAATAAGACTAGCTCCAATCAATAAGAATATAGAGACCTTGATTAGTGTATTCATAAATAAAGCCAAATCATCTTTCACGGGCATATTCTTAGTGTAGTATGGAATATTTACAATTGCTATTTTATTGTTTTTACTGTCGTAAATATAAGCGTAAGACGAAATATAGCCTTTAGCTTCTTCAAAAACTTTTGGTGCTTTTGAGTTTTCTATTTTTTTGAGTATTGGCTCTGGAATCGTTTTTTCAAAATAATTGGGATCTTCGTAATCGAAATTACTTGCCATAAGAATTTCTCCTTTGGTGTTGAAAATATTTAAAACGACATTGTTTACATCGGCTAGTTCTTTGATTTTTTTCTCAAACTCACGGCTGACTACGTCTGTGTTTTCGGCTACATGAAAATCTTCTAGAAAGTATTTTAAAGAGATGATAATTGTGTTTTCTTTTCGTTCCAAACGTCCGAGATGATATGCTTCGTTTTGAATTTTGAAAAAATAGGCTGTTGTAGTTCCTATAATAATAAGCGAGATTAGAATCAATGCCAACATGGACATGTAAATTCTAAATCTTAAATTTGGTTTAAATTTCATTGTTTTATTTTTTATGACGTGATCATCAAACTTGTTGCTCCTATTAAATTATGAAGTGCGACAGAAAAATAATACTCACTTGGCGAGTCGCGTTAAGGATGGTAGTGTTAGCTTTTTGTATTTTAAAAATTAGATCTACTTGGCTAAAAAGAGCGATTTTATGAGCTCCTTTTTGGCTTAGTAGTTCTTTTTTGAAATACAAAAACTTCAAACGGACAGCCTGTTAAAACGCCCTACTTTAAATCATCGAAATCACTAATCACCGTTGCTATTCCTTTTAAACCTTGGGTTATTTCTTCCATTTGCAACAAAACTTGTGCCGTTTGATTGTTATCACCTAAGCCTTTCATTTTTTGAGCTTTTTGGAATTTTTCTTTTATTTCGTTCCAACGTTTTGCTTCTTCTTCGGTGAGAATTTCTTGGAGCTCTTTAAATTTTAGCATATTGGCTTCTGCTCCCGTAGTAAGTGTTTGAGATTCGTTTTCGTAGTGTGATAGAATGATGATTTGCAGTTCTTTTTCGTTCATTATGGGAACGAGTTTTTCTACAATTTTGTTCATATCTCTGTACGAACCTTGCAACTTAAATTGGGGTTCGGTTCGGTATTTTGGATCTTGCCCCGCGGAATGTATGTATTGCGAATTTACTTTGGTTAATGTGTTTCTTACGACCAAGACTTTCTCTAATAAAGCAATGTATTCTTTTATTTCTTGCCCCGAATGATTGGCTTCGAACTCGATGCCTTCTTGATTTCCTGTTTCGGCAATTTTTAGCATACTGTAAACGTCTTTGAAGCTTTTTCCAACCAAACGTTGCAATACAGAATTGGAAGTTAAACTGTTTTCGATGTAGCTTAAATTAAACACATCTCCTTTTCCTCCTGTGATGTCTCCAAGGTTGTAAATGTCGGCACGATTGGCAAGCATATCTGGAATTTGGAATTTGTCGCCACTCTCGGTGTAGGGATTTCCTGCCATTACAATTGCTACTTTTCTTCCTCTCAAATCGTAGGTTTTGCTTTTACCTTTGTAAACGCCTTCTATTTTTCGTTGTGCATCGCAGAGTGATATAAACTTCTGTAACAATTCGGGATTACAATGTTGAATATCGTCTAAATAAATCATTACATTGTCTCCCATTTCGAAAGCAAGGTTTAGTTTTTCTATTTCTTCTTTTGCACTTGCATTTGGTGCTTCCGAAGGATCTAACGAGGTAACTTGATGTCCGATTGTGGGTCCGTTTATTTTCATAAAAACTAAACCTAAACGATTGGCGATGTATTCCATTAAGGTCGTTTTTCCATAACCTGGAGGAGAAATTAAAAGTAACATTCCCATTAAATCGGTACGTTTATTTTCGCCTGCCGTACCCATTTGTTTGGCTAAATTGTTTCCAATTAAAGGTAAATAAACTTCGTCAATTAATTTATTACGCACAAAAGAAGTCATTACTTTGGCTTTGTATTCGCTTAATCTTAATTCGTCTTTGAATTCGGATATAATTTTCTTTTTTAAGTCTTGATATTGGTTGAATTTGGGAACATTTACGGTAGAAAACTCACGTAATTCCTTATTGAATTTATTATAATCGAAAAGGTATTCCCTTTCTACTTTGGTGTGGTTTCCGATTAGTTTTTTTATCGGTTGAACCGTTTTTACTTTTATTACCTTTGGTTTTTCTACATCGGCACTAATGATAGAAACGGCTAGTTCTTCTACAAAAGGTTTTAAATTAGTTTGTTCTTTACTGGTTTCTAAAAATGCGTTTAACCAATTTTGCATTAATAGGACTTGACCAATGGAATTTGATTCTAATGACTTTAGAGAATCTTTAAACGTTTTTTGCCCACTTACTTTTACCAAATAACTATTAAATAAATCGTAAAGTGCTATTGCTTCTTGACTCAATATAAATTGATCGTCGCGACTTGCTTCTTTGAATAAATAATTGGCTACTTGTTTTATGTTTACGGTTGAATATAATTTTGTTTCTGCAATAAAACTTTCTATCTCAACTTCTAGTATTTTCTTAATTTGATTGAACTCACTTGTTTCTGGAAAGAGTTGCAACACAATACCCGATGCTTTTAATTGAGCATTTAATTCTTCTTTTCTTTTTGCAGGAATGTATTTTTCCCAAAAGAATTTAGCACAAGCTCTGTCCTTACTATTATAAACCAATAAATCGGCATGTTTGGCAATGGTTAAAGCTGTTTTTACAATCTGCTGTGTATCTACATCGTGAATTCCTTTTGCGTAGCCTTCTTCATATTTGTTGGACATAAATTGCTGAACAAATTGTTGTTGTTCTTTGTCCGAAAGTTCTAAAAACTGAGCGTTAGACATTGGTTCTTTGTTTGCCAATGTTTGCATTATTTGATAAGCTAAATATTCGGAACGGTAAATGGTTTTGTTTTCCGACACGTAGGTTTGACCCCAAACTTCTTTTGTTTTTAAGAATTCAGAGTTTGTAATTGGCTCAAAATAATTGGTTCCCGTGAGGTGAAAACACATTTCATTGTTTTTTAAGACAATGGTTAAATCCAGCGGTTGAGTATTGACCAAAAACTGGTGTTTTCCCATTTTTATAATGTCCTTTCCATCAACAAACAGTTCTGTTTTATCTTTTAGTTGTCGAAGAGCATCTTCTTTTAAGGTTTTGAATTTACTTTGAATACTGTCTGCCTTTACAGCATCTTTCAAGTCAATTAACAGCGTAACGATATCGCGGATTTTCTCCACCATAATATCCGATGCCAAATAACCGTTGATTTCTACAGGAGTAGCAAAGCTCGAAACTCTGTTTTTTATGCCTTTCAATATTCTTTCGGCAGATTGATAAAGCGTGTTTGCTCGTTTGTTTCTTTTTTCGATTAAAGCGATTTTCTTCGATTCGAAAGCATTGTATATTTCTTCTCTCTTTTCAGAAATTAAAGTAATGTATTCATCAAACTCAGCGAATTTACCTTCCAATTCTTCCAACTGAACCATTAACTTGGTTAGATATTCATCACATTTTTCTGGCGAGTCCGAAACGTCTAAAAAGTTGACGATACTTTGGCTAATTAGCTTTATCTGACTATTAAACTCTGCTTTTCCTTCTTTGCTTAATAATACTTTTCTTTTCTTTTTTAATGCCGAATTAATTTGATTAAACTGAGCATAAATATCCGAAATAGAATCTATAATTTTAGTTG
Organism: Flavobacteriales bacterium; assembly: GCA_015488785.1. Lineage (GTDB taxonomy): Bacteria > Bacteroidota > Bacteroidia > Flavobacteriales_D > Parvicellaceae > S010-51. The sequence continues at coordinate 6,525 of WFNC01000403.1, forward strand.
TTTGTGTAGCATCTTCTATTTTTAGATTACTCACAATTTCGATTAGCAATTCCAACTCATTAGACACTCCCGAAACCTCTTTTTCTAATTCGTTTGCTTCTACAACTTTTTCTAATTTATCTATCGAAGTGTTTAGGTCTTCTACTTTTTGTAAATAAGGAGTTAAAGCTTTCTCGTCTAATAAAAACTGAACACATCTTTGCGAAATTTCTTCTTGGTTTTGAGCTATTTTTTCGTCCAGTTCTTTTACCAATTCCAAATCGACATAGCGAAGTCCTTTCAATTGAATAATTGCTCCCCTTACCCCTCTAATTTCTCCTAAAACTTCCACAAAGTGGTCGATAATATCGAAGTTTTTTATTTTTATAGAACGAAGTAACATTCCCACAACTTCAGAAGTTTTTTCTGTTTCTTCTAACGTGTGTTGTTTTACTTTCACTACTTTATCGAACTCATCTATTGCCGACGAGGCCGATTCTTTTATTGCTTCTAAAGGCGCTATAAGATTAGTTGTTTTTATTTTACTAATCCAATGGTAAGTATCTAATACATCGTTGGTTTCTTTTAGAATATCGACATACAAATTGGCATAAGAATCTTCTTTGTTGATTAATCGAATAACCTCATAACATTCCGACATTGCTTTTACAATATCTTTGTTTCCTATTTTTTGTAATTCAGAATCATTGGTTTGTTCAGGTTCAAAACTATGATCCAAAAATGGGGTTTGCCAAATTTGTAAAGCGTGATGTTTCTTTTGCTCTTCATCATTCTTAAAAAAGCACATTTCTCCATTCTCAAAAATAGAGTAACCATTACAAATAATTGGAATATCTACTTTTTGTTCGATGATATTGTAACTCAAAAGAATGTAAGTCCCCGAAATTTCATTGTAAAAAACATATAAATAATCCTCTCCATTGGGCGAAGAAATACGTTTTTCAAAAATCATATCTTCCAACTGATTATCGAACAATTTGTATTCTCCTGTTTGCAAATAATAACCTTTCGAAAAAATTAAACCGTGATCGTCTGGTAAAAGAACTCCAGATTTTTCTAATGCATCTATACGAGTAGCCGTTTTTATTTTATCGTTATACACAATGTAGCGATATTCTTTTTCTTGATAAGGTAAGATTTTTAATACCACTAAATTACCGATTATTGCATAGTAAATTGTAGCATCATCCAAGGTTTGATCTTTATGATCGACTGGCTCAGCATAAATCCCTTTTCCTGATTTTGTATTGTCTTCAATCTTTATTGTCAAATCCCCTCCAACTGTTTCTACAAATACAATATCATCAATCGAAATATGTGGATGTTCTCCTCCTCTATGTTGATCTCTTGTTGTTTTTACCCAAGTGAATTCGTGTTGTGGCGGTTGTTTTATTTCGTGTTCCGAACGGTTGTCGATGTAAGTTAACTGATTATCTTTCAATC
>WFNC01000404.1 GCA_015488785.1 Flavobacteriales bacterium
AAAAAAAAAACGATTAACGTATTCAACTTTAGGGTGCTTCTAAATCATACTAGTCAGACCAAATTAGGTAGAACCTTTTTTTACTGTTAAGATGAATAATATTGGAAAAAGGTTGAGTTTACATTCTACATATATCATCCAAATCATCCGAAAAAAACATATTCTTGGCATGAAGGTTGTTTTGTTATAATCAAACCTAAAAATGAATCATTATGAAAAAGTTAATATACCTTACAGCAATAATAATTGGAATTACGAATTTAGCATTCGCTCAAAACGGATCAGATCAAAATCCTAATTCTAAAGCAAGTGCAGAAAAATATACTTCATTAGTTGCTACGACCGACAATACTCAAGGAGTTACAGTTCAAAACACTTACAAAGTCACCGATTGGAGAGAAGTGAAACTTGAAAAACAAGAATTAAAAGCGACGCGTAAGCATGAATTAAAGAAGTTACGTTTAGAAGCTAAAAAAGAAAATAGAGCATATAGAAATTCTAGACCATATTACGGACAAAACAGAAATAGTAGAAGAAATAGATGCAATAGACCGTCAAGACCTTATTATGGGAATAATTCTTATTACAACAACACTCCTTATTATTATAATTACTAAATTTGAGTAAAGAATAATTCATTTAAAAATATAGAGCCATGAAAACAATTTTACTTACATCAATTATTATCTTTTCTTTTGTAGGATTTGGAATAGCACAAAACGATCCCGATCAGAATCCTAATTATAAAAGTAGCATGAATAAATACATGGCTATGAAAGATACTTCAGCGAACTTACAATCCGTAACCATACACAATATTTATAAAGTAGTGGACTGGGCAGAAGAAAAACAAAAGCGAAAAGATTTAAAAAGAACAAGAAGACACGAGCTTCGAAAAATGAGAATAGAAGCCAATAAACAAAACAGAAGATACAGACGTAGAAGAGGTTATAATCCATATTATTATAATGGATATCAAAATTACAACTACAATAATTCATCATACAATAATTACGGGTATGGAAATGGGTATAACTATGGACTAAGCAATGATTTACGTATTTTAGGAAATATTATGTATTTATTTAACCATTAAAACGATGAAAGTATTTCTATTTTTCTTACTTCTTATTCTATTTAACGGTGTAACTGCTCAGAATGATTTTTGTGACGGTTGGGAAAAAGGATATGAAGATGCGTATGAAATGCAAAATAAATTTAAGGGTATTACTCCAATTTGTCCAATTCCAGGTATTCATCAAAAATCATATCAAGCAGGATATAATTTAGGATATGCAAAAGCAAATAAAAAACTAAATGTGCCTAGTAATACAATTATTCATGTTAAAAAAGGTACGTTTTGTGATGGATGGGCGGAAGGTTATAGAACAACACGAGAAGAAAATAACGAATTTGTTGGAATAATTCCAATTTGTCCCATACATTCGCAAAAAGAAAATAAATATAGCATAGGTTATAAAAAAGGAATTGAAAAAGCATTAAAATAATAACAATATAAAACTTACCATTATGAGAATATTCAGCATTAAAACATTCATACTATTACTTGTATTAGGAACAACAATAGCAAGTTGTAATAGAAAAGTATCCAGAGTTGACGTAAACGAACAAATCGATTTAAGCGGTAAATGGAACGACACAGACGCTAGATTAACTGCCGAAAAAATGACGAAGCAAATGACTTCAGAACAATGGTTGGTTGATTTTATGCAAGCTCATGGAGGAAACAAGCCTGTGATGATTGTGGGATTTGTTACAAACAATACTCACGAACATATCGAGTCAGAACCATTTATTAAAGACATTGAAAGAGAATTAATATTACAACAAAAAGTAAGAATTGTTCAAGGAGGGAAAAAAAGAGAGCAAATTAGATTAGAAAGAGCAGATCAACAAGAAAACTCTTCAGTATCAACAATGAAAAAATTTGGTTTAGAAATTGGAGCCGATTTTATGTTACAAGGTTCTATTAGTTCTATCGTAGATCAAATTAATAAGAAAAGAGTTGTTCTTTTTCAAGTTAATTTAGAATTAACGAACATGCAAACAAATGAAACTGTTTGGATTGGACAAGAAAAAATAAAGAAATTTATTAAAAGATAAATTAAATGTCGATTTTATCTTTAGAATAAGTTAATAATCAAAAAGTTAAATCAATAAAAAAACGCTCACTTATTTGAAGAATAGGTGAGCGTTTTATAAAACCATTAATACATGAAAGCACATATTATCATACCGGCTTTATTGTTCTTGATGGTTTCTTGTAAAACATACTTCGAAAAAAGTATGGATGCGCATAAAGCTATTTCCAATTATGATTATCAAACAGCACTTAAAGATGTTGTTGGAAATAAATTCTTAAAGAAAAAAAGAAACAAACTTTTATATCACTTAGAATTAGGAAGGTTGACTCACTTAAATGGAGATTATGAGCAAAGTAATAAACATTTTAATTTTGCTGATGATTTGATGGAAAGCTATCAAAATTCTTTGGGTGATTTTGCAATTAGCGTTTTAGCAAATTCTAATTCAAAAAAATATAGAGCAGAACCATTTGAAAAAATCCTAATACATTATTATAAAGCCTTAAATTATTCTTACTTAAACTTAATCGAAGATGCTTTGGTTGAAGCCAGAAGAATGAATTTAAAGGAAATGCAATTGGGCGAGAATGGTAAGAATAAATATAGAAACGATCCTTTTGGTCATTTATTAATGGCTCAAATTTACGAAAGAGCAAATGATTATGATAATGCCTTTATCGCCTATCGAAATGCAGTAGAAGCTTTTAATAAAGAAGGGAGTAAGCTTGGTGTTGTTCTTCCTGCTCAATTAAAACAAGATTTATTGAGGGCAGCTTACCTAAGTCAAAGAACAGCTGATTTAATTGAATATGAAAATGAGTTTGGAATAAAGTACAAGCACACACCATCAGAATTTGGAGAAGTAATTCTTTACTGGGAAAATGGACAAGCACCTCACAAAGTGGAAAAACAATATATATTTACGCTTGTTGGAGGGGCAGGTAATTTTTATTTTATTGATCAGGATAATAGTATGCAAGTTCCTTTTACTGGAAGTTTAAATAATACAAGTGATATTGCAGGATTATCTGGTTTAAGAGTTGCCCTTCCTGATTATAGGGAAACGCCTAAATATTATCAATTAAAAAACTCAATCTCGGTAAATGGAGAAAGACAAAACGAACAATTAGAAACAGTAGAAAATATTGATGTTGTTGCTGAGAAAACACTAAAAGAACGATTTGTAAAAACATTATCGACTCATTTAACGAAGCTAGCAATTACTAAAATAGCTCAAATGGCAATACAAAGTGATACAACTGCCGAAATGCAAGCTCTTGGTATGATTGTTGGGGCTGCTGGTTTTGTAAGCGAGAAAGCAGATACAAGAAATTGGCAATCGTTACCAAGTATTATCAACTACACAAGAGTACCTTTAACAAAAAAAGGAATGAATAAAATTGAGTTGACTTTTATAAATCGATTTAATAAAACAGAAACCATTGTCGTTCCAATTGAAAGTTATGGAAGAGGCTTACAGATTAAAAATATATTTACGCCAGGTAAAGTTCCAACAGGAATTGAGCTAGGTAAAATATTAACAGATACATTAACGACTAAAAAATAAACGTTATGAAAAAATTAATAATAACAGCAATAATATCAATCCCTTTGTTTTTCTCTGCTCAAACAGCAGATCGAGAATCGGTAGATAGTCACCAAGTTAGAAAAGGATTTTATGGAAATGTGAACATTAATTCAATTTCACCTTTTGATAAAACATATAATTTTGGATTAGGAGGAGGAATGCACTTTTCAGAAAGATTTCATGTCGGGTTGACCTATCTTGGAGGTAAGGGCGAAACTTCTAGAGTAGTTAGTGATTCTCTTTTAATGTTAGATGAAAATCGTTTAGCAGGACTTAAATATAAATCATTTGGAATTGAACTTGGATATGAAATTCCTTTACATGAGCATTTTAGTATAATGCCTTACTTTAATCAATCTACGACAAAGTATGAATATGAGGTATTGCCAGGTGTTAATAAAGCAAAAGCAAAAGATGGATTTTTAAATACATTAATAGGAGCAAAATTTTTATTTGTAGCAAACGAAAACCTTAAATTAGGATTAAACCTGAGTTATGGAATGGCGAATGGAGTTAATTTGTATCATACAACATCGGCTGATTTAAGTGGTTTAAATGCAGGAATAACATTACAGTATAATCACTTTTTCCCTAAATGGTAAGAAGAATAATTTTCACATAAAAAATAGAAACGCTTATTTCAAATTTGAAGTAAGCGTTTTTTGTTATTTATACCAATTATATATTGAAATACGCCTTAAAAAATAAAGTTTATTTTCACATAGACAGTGAAAATAAAATTAGCATAGCCTTAGCTATGGTTGTTTTATTTGAAGAAGTATATGTGATAATAAAATTATTTATTTGGCGCATTTCAGAATGTAATTGGTATTATAATACTCCATAAAGC
>WFNC01000405.1 GCA_015488785.1 Flavobacteriales bacterium
CGCTTTAGCCCTGTAAACTTCTATTTTTTCTTTATCTAGTTCTGCTTTAATTTTCGGGTCAGCACTAAGTCCTACAATAACAGGAATGTCGTGAGAATAATGAGAACTAACGGTTAAAAATACAGGGACAATAACAACTTGGTCATATCCTTGGTCATCAAATTCTTTCATTCGAGAAGCTATAGAAGGTTCTGTATATTCCATAAAAGCTGTTTTTACATCCGAAATTTTCACATTTTTTAAAAGGTCTTCCTCAACGTTTTTTTCGATGTCAAGTAACATATTTCTCCACGATTCAGCTACAGAACCATGGTTTACAATTAGAATTCCTATTTTCTCATTACCAGTTGAAGCTGTTTCTTTCTTTTTTTCGTTACATCCCAAAAGTATTGTTGATGCAATTATTAGTATAAAGTATTTAATCATAATTTTATTATTTAGATTGATTTTAGATAATGGCAAAATTAGAACAAAATCAATCACTAACAATACCACAAAAAAGGTATATTTAGTTATTCTGGCGTAATAAAGAGGTTTTAATAGCTGTTATATATTTGTTAATTTTCATGTATTTTAAAGAATACATCTGTTTTTATAGCTTTTGGAACGAAATATGGGTTAGTGTAATAAAAAAAGAGTATTTTTGGATACTGTTTACGAATCAGAAACAAACAACATTATGATAAAACATATTTTAGCATTAGGAATATTTAGCCTTGGAGCATTTTCGTTTCAAGCACAAGACGATGACAATAATTTGGTTGACAATCCAAGTTTTGAAATAATAGATGGAAAAATAAGCAAATTAAAAAAGCTTAAAAAAATAGCAATGGCAAAAGGTTGGGATTCTCCAACTGCAATGAAAGCCGATTTATATTCTACAAAAGCCAAAGAAATAGCAACAGCTCCAGACAATGCAAACGGAAGAGAATTTCCAATGGATGCACAAGAAGGAAATTATGCAGGTATTGTTGCATATAGTTATCACAACAAAGAACCTCGTACCTATTTACAAACAGAACTTATTGGAGCTTTACAAAAAGATGTAGAGTATTGCGTGAAGTATCATGTAAGTTTATCGGACTTATCTAAGTATGGTGTCAATAATTTAGGAATGTATATTTCTAAAACGCCAATTGAGATTGAAACGAAGGAAGACGTAATCTTTGAAAAAAAGAAAGAATTAGCAAAAGTAGTGATGCCTTCTAACAATGAAGTTCAAGTTACTCGTTATGGATTTGTCCCTATTTGTGGGGTTTTTAAAGCGTCAGGGAAAGAACGTTATATTATATTAGGAAACTTTAAGAACAACAAAGATACACGTTACGAAAAGTTAAAAAAGAAGAAAGACACGCCAGGAACACAAATACCTAAGGCATATTACTATGTAGATCAAGTAGAAGTTTTTATTTTAGAAAATCCAGAAGATTGTGATTGTAATAAGAAAAAAGAAAACGGAGGTATTGGAGAGTCTGTGATTTATCACAAACAATTTACCAGTGAAGATGCTTTTACATTGGAACAACAAATTAAATTTTCAACAGTTTATTTTGATAACATGAAACCTGAGATAGATCCAGTTATGATTGCTGATTTAGATAATTTGGTTAAGCTAATGAAAGAAAATCCAGAGGTTAAAATTGAATTAAATGCACATTCTGATAAAACGGAAGATGCGAAAGCTTCAAAACAACCCGACAACGAAAATTGGCAAAAATTGGATGAGAAACGTGGAGCGAATGTAAAAGCTTACTTAGTTGAAAAAGGAATTGATGAAGGAAGAATTTCTGTAAAATCTCATAGTTCTTTAAGATCAGCATCGGAAGGAGGAGCTGAAATTGATAAAGCAAAAAATAGAAGAGTAGAGGTTAGTATGGTTAAATAATCGAACTCAAAATAGATTTTAAATTAAAAAGGCTAAATGTAATTTTACATTTAGCCTTTTTTTTTATGCTTGTAAGAAAAAGATTTAAAATAGAATAACTTATTCTTAGAATTAAAAGAAGTCTTTTCTTACCTTTATTTTATAATTCAATTGGAATAAGAAACAAACGATAATATATGTTAACAATAGATACAGCAGTAACCAAAAATCCAAAACTACATCACTACCTTTTAGGAGCCGTAGGACCGCGCCCAATATGCTTTGCAAGCACAATAGATAAGAATGGGAATAAAAATATAGCTCCATTTAGTTTTTTCAATGTATTTAGTTCAAACCCTCCGATTGCTGTTTTTTCTCCAGCTAGAAGTGGAAGAACAGGTAAACATAAAGACACTTTGAATAACGTAAGAGATGTTGCAGAAGTGGTTATTAACATCGTAAATTACGATATTGTACATCAAATGTCCTTGGCTAGTTCTCCTTATAATTTTGATGAAAATGAATTTATTAAAAGTGGATTGACCGAAATAGAGTCTGAAGTTGTAAAACCTCCGAGAATAAAAGAATCTCCTGTGCAAATGGAATGCAAAGTGATTGAAATAAAAGAATTAGGTCAAGAAGGAGGAGCTGGAAATTTAGTCATATGTGAAATCCTAAAAATACACATAGATGAAAAAATTCTAGATCAAAATCAAATGATAGATCAAACAAAAATTGATTTAGTTGCTCGTATGGGAGGAAATTGGTATTGTAGAGCCGATAAAAATTCAATGTTTGAAATTCAAAAACCAATAACAACTAGAGGAATCGGTTTTGATAACATTCCAGAAGATATTTTAAAGAGTAAAATTCTTACAGGTAATGATTTAGGACAATTAGGAGGAATAGAAAGACTACCTAACGAGACTGATGTCAATGATTATAAACTAATGGAACTGAGTGATTTATTTATGGAGTTTGAAGATAATGCCAATAAATTAGAAACAATGTTACATGAAAAAGCCAAAGAATTATTAGAAAATAATAAATTAGAAGAGGCATGGAAAACGTTATTAACATTCAACAATTAATATTCACATGATTGTGAAAGTTTAGAATAAATAACCTACTTTTGATACTCGAAAATTAATAGATTTAAGAAAAATAAAATGGCTGAATTAAAAATCAACGGAAAAGTAAAATTAGTATTAGATGCGCAAACTTTTGATAGCGGATTTACAAAAAGAGAATTTGTGATTACTACACAAGAACAATATCCTCAAGATGTGAAGTTAGAAGTAACTCAACAAAGAGTCGCTTTATTAGATAATATGAAAGAAGGAGATAATGTTGATGTTCATTTTAACATTAGAGGAAACGAATATAACGGTAGATATTTTGTGAACCTACAAGCTTGGAAAATTGATGCAGCTACAGCTGTTCAAGCATCTGCTCCTGCTCCAGTAGCTCCAAATACAGAATTAGCTTCTGCTGATGATGCGGAAGATTTACCTTTCTAATCGTTAGAAATTAAATTTTACAAAAAAGCTCAATCTTTGAATAAAGGATTGAGCTTTTTTTTTGTTTAGTCGTTTATAATTGAACCTTTTTGAAGTATCTTTGTATTCTTAAGTAAAAACAAAACAATGCAAGAAGAAACATTAGTCGAAATTTTAGAAAAAGAAGAAGTTGTTGAAAATAAAGATATTATTCTGTACAATGATGACGTAAATAGTTTTGAACATGTAGCTGATTTATTAATCAAATATTGTGATCACCAACCGATGCAAGCAGAACAATGTGCTTGGATTGTGCATCACAATGGAAAGTGTCAAATAAAAAGAGGAGAGTTGTCAAAGCTAAAATCTATTTGTCAAGCATTATTAGACGGAGGATTGTCTGCGGTAATAGAGTAAAAAAAATACTGAAATAAGTTTCTAAAAAAATAAAAATGATCACAAGAATTGTAAAATTAACAATAACACCAAGTCTTCAAGAAGAATTTATCACTGTTTTTAAAAGTAATAAGCACCACATTTTAGCCCAAAAAGGAAATGTTGATGTAGAATTACTACAAGATCAAACATTTAATAATGTGTTTTTTACTTACAGCCATTGGGAAAGTGAAGAAGATTTGAACGCTTACCGAAAAACAGACGTTTTTAAAGAAATATGGAAACAAACAAAATCAAAGTTTTGTAGTTTACCAGAAGCGTGGAGTACTGTTAGTATCGGGTAATTTATTATGTCGTAAAACTCTTTTTTAGGTCTGTTACGAATAGTAAAAAGGATAAAGTGTTAAAGTTTAAACTTTTATCATACAATAAACAATAAAAATTATTTTTTTTGGTTTAGGTAAATAGATAAAAAAAAACGTTAACAAAGCCTATGAAAAGAACAATTACTTTAGAAAAAAACACCTTTTATTCAGAATTAGATAAGGAAACTAAACATAAAGTTAACCCTTCAATGATAAAAAG
>WFNC01000406.1 GCA_015488785.1 Flavobacteriales bacterium
GATACAGAGAAGCAAAAGGAATCACTAGATTCAAAAAAAGATTTTAATTCCCAAAATATTATAGAGTGTATCCAAAGAAGTGATATTTACATAGATAATAATCTTGACAAAAAAGATTTTCTTTATAAACAAGTTTTTAAATATTTAAGTTTAATAGTGCACCCAGGACTAATTACACCTACAAAAGACGAAACAATTATGCAACTTGCATTAAATGCTAAATATAATTCAGGATGTATTTCAAGACAAGTTGGGGCGGTTGTATTAAACAAATATGATTCTGTTAAGTCTATTGGATGGAATGAAGTTCCAGAAGGTCAAATTCCATGTAACCTTAGAAGTCATAATGAACTTTTAAATAATTCACCATTAATGGATTATAGTAAATATGAAAAAACAAAATTAAGACTTGATGACTCCTTTAAATATATTTTCACAGCAAATAAACCTAATCAATATGAAGAGTCAAATGCAAAAGGTTTACATGATGCCTTTTGTTTTAAACAAGTTCAAAATTTAAAAGATGGGAATAAGAACCAAGTATATACCCGTTCTCTACATGCAGAAGAAAATGCTTTTTTACAATTAGCTAAATATGGTAATACCGAAATAATAGGTGGTCAACTATTTACAACTGCCTCCCCCTGTTTTTTATGTGCAAAAAAAGCATATCAATTAGGAATTAAAAGAATTGTTTATATTGAAGCTTATCCTGATATATCAAATGAGCAAGTTTTTGACTGTGGTCAAAATGAAATAACAATGGTACACTTTAGAGGTGCGATTGGATTAGCCCATCAAAAAATATATGAACCATTATTTTCTTATAAAGATGAACTGAAAGCAATAAATGTACAACAAAACATAGGAAGACAATAAATTACCTTGCGGTAATTTATGCTTCTATTCAGTCGTTATGTCCAGAATAGAATAGCAACACAATTTATAAAATATAATTAAAATTAAAGGAACTTGATGAACTATAAAACTACTTTGCGTGCTACCGACTATCAGCCACACTGGAATATGGAACAAACTATTTCAATGTTAGGAACATATTACATGAAGCTAACAATTATTGAAGAAATGAATAAATTGTATGACCGAGGGTTTAGAGATAATGATATTATTTTGGCAAGATCATCTTTAGAGTTAAGTACTAAATTCAGTGACTTGGATAAAAGTAAGCAAATAAATATAGATAATGAGTCCTTCGTTATTCTTGAAGAAAAATCAATAAATGCCAATTCATTCTGGAAGACATTTCATAGGCTTAAGCGTCCTTCAGTTTTATATAAAATCAATAATGAATATAAATTTGTTTATACTCAAGAACATGCTTTAAGATTTGAACAAATTGAAACAAATTCCCCTCAACTTTACAAACTAATAAGTAAAAATATAGCCCTTTTATGGTTATTAGACACAGTAGGTACACACTATGCTGAAGTAATATTAAATAACATCGACAAAGCAGTTGTGTCCACACTAGAAAGCAGCAACCACGTAAACAGAAATGCTCAACATCAAAGAGTGATAGTAGATTTAACTAACCATAGTTTAAATCATGATTTAGAGGTGAGACATGTTGAAAGAAACAGTTATTTAGAAGAGGAATATAGACAATCTTTATTACAAAAAATAGAAGATATGAAGAGACGTTTAGACAGGCTTGAAAATACACTAGCTATTCAGAATAACTTAGAATCAGAAGAAAAAGCATTAACAATAAGAGAACAAAGAAATTTAATAGACCAGCAAACTGGAGTAATTAATATTCTAGAAGAAATTAAAAGAACTATTGATGAAAGAGAAGCTAATGAAAATGAATTATTGCCATTTTTAAAAAATGAACGTAATATAGAGTTAAAAAAATTACAAAAACGACTTGATTCATTGCCATTATTAGTTGATGACTTTGTTACAGTTTAAGTATAATTCTTAAAGTTAAGCTGTACAAACAACATAACAAGTACGAGGAGACCAATAATTTACCCTAGCGGGAAAATTATTGCTCACGACAGTCGTTGTACGTTCCCGCGGAGCGGAAACGTACAACGGCGAAGCTGAGCCCTGAACGTGCCACCAACCTTTTGTCGTATTCCGCTACGCTACATACAACAAAAGGCAGGAGTCCCACACAAAGGTGTCTCCCAGAAAATCGCAAGCGAACTTTTCTGAA
>WFNC01000407.1 GCA_015488785.1 Flavobacteriales bacterium
CTTGTTTTGTAGTTTCAATTAGAAAATCACTTTTCATCCTTTAATTTTATCTGATTTTTAACAAAAAAATGTAAGAAAATATACTTTTGAAAACAGGGTGGGGAAGGTAAGTACTAAACAACTTCTCATTACTGCCGTAGGCTAAATAAGAAAGGCAAAAAAAAGAAAGGACAGCTACTAATGAACGAAACGAGCAGGAGGAACGACTAAAAGTGATAGAGAATACAACATAACCAAGACAGACCGAAGACAGAGATTTGAGGTTTTATTACAAAATGCTCGGAGTGTAATTGTTCTCAATATTTATATATTCGTTTACAAGGCGAGGACTAGATGGAATTATGATACATTTCTCATTTAATGAAAAGGCATTTCATTCATATTAGTGAATACACTCAATTTAATTTTTAATTTTTTTGATATTTTTTTGATATTTTGTTCAATTTCATAAGACTTAGATACTGTATAAAAGAAAATACCTAAATCTGACCAATCCCATATTAGATACTCCAATTGTTTATCTTCTGTATATTTAAAAAACGCCTGAGTATATCGCTTGTTTTGATTCCAAGAAAGTACTTCTGGTAAACTTATTTCTTTTGTAGCTTTTCCATAACGAGAAAGAATAATATTTTTCTTTGTTTCCTTGATATATCTTTCATATTCATCTTTAAGATGAGTAAAATCAACGTCAGAATTAAAAAAAGTAATTCCTCTCAGGTTACTTATATGTTTTTCTAACTTATCAGTTGGATTAATAAATTTAATTTCAGGAAATAATACTGTACCAGAAAATAATGAAATTAATGATTCAGCAAAAAACATTCCTTCTTTATCTTGATTAAACCCAAGGCTTTCATCACTACTTTTCCAAACATACAGTTTCATTGAATCAACTTTAAAATCAAGTTTTTCTTTTAAAAACACAGAGTCAATTCCTTTAAAAATACTAATCATATTTTAATGTTTATATGGTATTACTTTTTTCTCTCCTTTTGAATTTGTAGCATGAACATGACCATTAGCATGATGACTAGGATGTCCAGCACCTATCATATCTGGGTGTCCATCTGGATGCTCCATCCATTCGTTCTTTCCATTAGGGTTTCTTTGACCAATTGTTGTAGCTCCACCTGCTTTCATTTCTTCCCATTTTCTTAAACGACTTGAAGGGTTTAAATCATTAATTTCTATTTTTTGTCCTCCTTTAGATATTCTTGGTACTTTAGAAAAATCTTTAGCTTCTTGTATTGCTTTTTTACGACGTGGAATAGAGATGTCTCCAGGTACGACTTCATCAACTATAAATGCAAGCATAGCTACCGCATATACAGCATCATATTCATAGTCATCACGAGAAGGAGGTATTAACATTCCTTCTATCATTTGTCCTAAATGTTCTAAGCTTTCAGCAGTTTTTGCTAATTCTCTCATTTTAAGAGTTTCATTAACATTTATTGTAAATGTTGATGAAACTTCACAATCGTGACACTCTCGATAATTCTTAATAATTATATATGACACTCCTATAGACTTAGCAAACTCAACACTAGGAGCATAATAAGAAGGTTCTATAGCTTCTCCGTTACTTCCCAAAACGCTCACCATTCCCCATGCCTTAAACTCCACATCCTTATAATCAAGGATTATAGTATGCATATTTTCATTTCCTTTTGGAACACTCATTATAGAGTAGAAGAATTTAGGAGCCCCTTCTTCTAACCCTTCTAGCTCAACAAATTGAATCGGTTTATTACCACTAAATTGATAAGGTGTGTAATGTGGATATTTTGATGTCAATGGGTCAACAGCAAAGAACCTTCCCAACCTAGGGTCGTGCATCCTATACTTATAGTTTACACTGTTTCCTTTCCCTTTTATCTCATTATCCTGTAATTGTCCTTGGAATCCGAAAGAATAATCTCCCCCATTCCTACCAGGCATTAACATACCAAAAGGATAATAATCAAAACAACCCATAATATTTGAAGTATAAGAATCCACTATCTAAACACCATTATTTTGGATTGAGAAATGATAATTCCATCTGTTGAGCGAACGATGTAAATATAGTTTCCGTTTGCTAAATTTGTAACGTTTATGTTTATCGTGTCGTTGCTAAATTGCTTTTCAATTAATTGTCTTCCGCTTAAATCATATAATGTTACAGTAGCATCTAAATAGTTTTCGAAACGAATAGTAAAATTATCTTTTGTGGGATTTGGGTAAGCAACCGATTCTATATTAGTCAATTTATCTTCAACGATTCCTACCACGTAATCTTTTGCTGAACTAAAAACAGGTCTAATCATCAGCGAACCTTCAAAACTAGTATTGTTCCAATTTGAACCAACGTTATAAAATATTTTCGATTTATTGTCTATATTCTTATCAAAAC
>WFNC01000408.1 GCA_015488785.1 Flavobacteriales bacterium
CCCCAACGGTTTATGATGGTTACTTTTACATCATTGATCGTAGGATCAGAAATATGACTCAAATCAATAATAAAGGTATTATTTTCTGGATGCAATGGATCGTTTGGAGAAAATGAATTGGTTGTAATGTTAGGAGTATTGTCTATTGTGTCACAGTCTTTTTGCTCAATTAAAATGATTACGGAGTCACTTCGACAACCGTAGTTATCTTGCCCTAAACCTCCAATTCTAAAAGCATAAACAGAATCGTAAATATCCAACTGACTTGATGTAAGATTAATCGAGTTTCCTGTTGTATAAGTAGAATCGCTAAAGTTGTCGAAATAGTAGAAATAAGTGTAATCGTCTTCATCTTCATGCAAAACAACTACGTCGTTTGGACAGTAGTTAATTGTATTTTGAAAATATGGAGTATCAGGAGGTGTTTTAATATCTCTAGATATGGTGAAATAATTACTTGACGAGTAGCATCCATTAGCATCTGTTAAACTGTCAGTATAATAGTAACTTGGATTTGCTCCTTTTAATCCATGAATGATAGAGTCTTGAGTCGTTGTGTTGAAGTTAGTATTATTATTTAAAATATAAGTATAAGGCTCTGTCCCTCCAGTTGCGTGAAATGTAACGCTTCCTGTTCCTTGTGAGCAGTTGTCGTTGATGATAGAATACGTATTCATAATAAGTGAGTCTGGTTGAGTTAATGAGACTTTAATTGTGTCGCTATAACATTGGTCTGGACTGTAATAGACACTTGAAATTAGATAGTATGTGCCTGTATCTAATCCTTGAAGATTAGCTGTAGTAGGTTGTCCGTTTACAATAGTAAAACTACTGAGGGATGAATTTTGAGTATTAAGACTTGTGAAAATTTGCCCATTATTGCTTTTGTAGCACGTTAGGTTGTGAACACTATCTACAGTGAATTTTGGCTCAGGGTGTATTGTTATTGATATATAGAGCGTCTCAGGAGTGCCGTTAGGAGGGGAAGCTATGACAGTATATGTTACAATACTATCGTGATTCGTGTCGTTATTTACAGAGGTTGTAAAAGAACCATCTGTACTAGAAAAATCATAGTTTGAAGACCAAGCATAAGTTTCTCCTCCTTGCGAACTGTTAATGGGGGTACAAAAAACTAAAATGTCCTCTGAGCTACAAACACTAGTCGTTTCAGCAGATACCTGAAAGATTTGAGCTCTTAAATTGAAGTTTAAAAAACTCAAGAGAAGAAATAGGACGAAGTGAAGGATATAATATTTCATAACAGTTAATTTTAAACCAAAGATAGTAATACTTTGGAGTCTATTTTATGACTTTTGTTTTTTATTTATTTAAATAGACCCAACCACTTGTTGTGAAGTCTTTACTAGGTACTTCAACAGTATAAAAATAAGTAGCTTCCATCATTATTTCTCCTTTCTCATTTTCTCCTCTCCAAACTGTTCCTTTGTTGTCGTAGTTATTGGTTTTATAAATGATGTCTCCCCAACGATTATAAATTGAGACCGTGTTTTCTAGTCCTTCATTTATATAGTCTAAATCAATGTTGAAATATTGATTTACAGCTAAATTTGAATTTGGGTTAAAAGCATTTGTAGTGACATCATTCGTACAATTAGGGTCGAGCATTAAAGTGACTTCGAATTCAAAATTACATTCACCGATAAAAGGTTTTAGGTTGTACACTCCAAGTGTAGGATTAGCAATTGTAATTTGAGTTTCGTCTGTTACAACTCCATTGTCACTATCAGTTGCCCAACTTATAAAGTCTATTGGATAGCTACTATTAAAATTAAAAATGACTTCGTCGCCTTCGCAGATTAATGAGTCAACAGTTAGAGCTATATCAAAACTGGATAAAGCGTTTGCTATGATAGTAATTGAGTTTGTAACAGCACACCCTAAACTATCACTAGTTATTGAAATTGGATATGTGCCAGAAGATATATTGTTGTTTTGAAAAATTGAATCATGATAAGGAGTGAAAGAAGTATTTGTAATAGAGGTATTATTCCCCATACCTAAAATAGTTATCGCAACTGAATTACCTTCGCAAACAGTATCGTTTGGAAAAACACTGAGAGTGGGAGCAAAAGGATTTACAGTAAACGGAGCGCTAAACTCAGAAGTAGAGGCGCTATCACTATTAGCACTTTCATATTCTGTAAGCGTAGCAACGTAAGTATTTCCTGATATAAATTGAGCAGAAGTGGGGAAGGATGCATTGATTGTTTGTAATACGTTATTAGGAAAATGATTAGCAGGAAAAAGTGTATCTTTAATAAACCTCATACCTTCTTGATTGTCGCTATCAGCTTCAAAAAATTCGATTTTATAAGGTTCTGTATTATCAAGAATATTTATGTCTAATTTCAGTTTTACTGTATTGGAGCAAAATATAGCTCCTGAAATAACAGGGGGAGTAATCCCTAAATTACTTAAACTTATTGCAGTAGAAGGAAAATTATTACCTAAATCAATTCCAATTCCATCTGTACCGCTATTGTTGTAAATGCTGTTTCTCATGATATGAATATATTTATTCGTACTATTGTTTTCTAGCGTAATACCATCGTCGATGTTAAATGCGATAATGTTTTTCTTTACTTTTACGCCTTGTACACTGTCTCCAAAATAGATTCCAATATTATTTCCTAAATTTATATGATTATTAACAGTGCTTGTATCAACCCCTATAATATTTCTTTTTACCGTATCGTTAAAAAATGTTTTTAAAGAAGATGTAAGGCTATAGGTAGATATTGAATAGAAATCAACTAAACCATATCGAATCCCTTCTGTGCAGTTATAAACAAAATTAGATTCAATCAGGTTATTTCCTCCGATATTAAATAATTGGTCTGTTCCTGTATACATAGGATCATCTAACCCCGCCGATCCATAAATTGCTATTCCTGCTCTACCTATTGGAGCATTCTCGTAGTTTTTTGAAACTCCGATTATATTATTACCGACGAGTGTATGATTAGAGTTGTGTACTGCAATTGCGTCATGTCTGCAATTTCCTATTCTGTTTTTTAATACGACAGAACTGTCACTACGGTTTATGAATATAGCGACAGAATCGGATGCAGGAGTGGCATTATCAAACTCGAAACCAAAACTATTGTTTTCTATTTTGTTTTTGTGGAGAGTCAAAGAAAAATTTGAAGAGTTTTTATTAATGTAAATCGCAGTATCTAGACTCCCAAAATAGTTGGAATATTGTTTCTCTGCTTCGCCAATTACTAGTGTATTTATAGTGTCGCTCATTTGATCATGAAAAATACCTTTATTCATAGGAGTGTTTATCTTTTTTCCTAAAGAATTTAAACCGATAAAGTTATTTACAATTGTATCATATAGATTTGTTTCTATCTGAGTTAGACTATTTCCTGAAATAATATTACGAGCATTATGGTAGTAGTGATTCATATAAATTGGTTTCCCGATGTTAGAAA
>WFNC01000409.1 GCA_015488785.1 Flavobacteriales bacterium
AGATGTGTATAAGAGACAGGTTATTATTTTACTCCGTTTTTACTTAATTATTGATTAGAGTATTATCCTATTTTCGCAACATCATAAATTTTACAAAAGTATTGGAAAAAGAAAGAATTAAAAGAAACAATAAAACTAAACAGTTTAAGTATATCCCAAGATTTTACTTACTTTTACATACTGAAAAGTTGTTGGATTGAAATAAACTAAATTCAAATAACTTTTCTCCATATATATTAATTTAGAAAAAAACAATGAGACCAGTAACCATATACGCAGAATCGACTCCTAACCCATCTACTATGAAATTTGTAACAGATGTAATGTTAATCTCAGACGGAAATACTGCTGAATTTTTATCACAACAATCGGCAAAAGGGCACTCTTCTTTGGCAGAAGCTTTATTTGACTTTCCATTTGTACAAGGAATTTTTATTGCCTCAAATTTTATAACCATTACAAAAACAGAAGCTTTGCAATGGGAATATGTATCTAACGAATTACAAGCTTTTATAGTTGACTGGGTTAAGAATCATGAAATTATTGTAGAAAAAGTTCCTTCGCTTATCGAAGTATCTTGTGAAGTATCTGAAGATAAAGACACTAAAACAACCATGATTGAAGCTCCAGTTATAAAAACAGAGACCGATCAAATGATTGTTAATTTATTAGAAGAGTATGTAGCTCCTGCAGTTGCTACCGATGGAGGAGCAATTCATTTTCAATCTTTTGATGAAATAACAGGAACAGTTACCGTGATTTTAAAAGGAGCTTGTAGCGGTTGTCCGTCTTCTACTGCTACGCTAAAAGGAGGAATAGAAACATTGTTAAAATCGCATATGCCCGAAATACAAGAAGTTGTAGCATTAGCTGAGTAATAAAAAAATGCTTGAGGAATATAAAACCATAAAATCAAATTCGGAAAGTTACTTTAAAGAAAAAGCAAGTAAATTTTACTCCTTTGCCTACCCTGTTCAATCAGAAGATGAAGTAAAAGAACGAATTCGAGAACTAAAGTACCAATACAAAGATGCTGGTCATCATTGTTATGCTTTTAAATTAGGTCCTAAAGGGGAACACTATCGTTACAGCGACGACGGAGAACCTAACAATAGTGCAGGAAAACCAATTTATGGTCAATTAAACTCTTTTGAAATCACAAACGTTCTAGTTGTTGTTGTTCGCTATTTTGGAGGGACAAAACTTGGTGTTGGAGGATTGATACAAGCTTATAAAGAAGGAGCAAAATTAGCTTTAGACAATGCGAAAATTATAACGAAAGAAGTAACGGAACAAATCACTATTCATTTTAAATATGAAGACATGAATATAATGATGAGTTTAGTCAAGATTTTTGACTTAAATATTGTTTCACAAGAGTTTGAATTGGAATGTTTAATTACTTTAGAATTTCCTATAAAAAAGAAAGATACCTTAATTCAAAAATTAGAAAACTATCCACAGTTGGAAATTATTGAAAAAAAATAAAACCCTATGAAAAAATACATCTCAAATTTAATTAGCAACTTTGGGTGGGACTTTCCTAGCGAAAGCTTAACGGTAACACTCATACACTTGTTATTAATAGTAACCATTTGCTTTGTTGTCTATTGGATTACCAAAACGATTATTTTGAACAGAGTTCATCGTTTTGCAGCGAAAACCGAAACAAAATGGGATGATTTACTAATAAAAGAACACTTTTTTAAACGACTTTCAGGAATACTACCGATTGCAATTATTATCTATACAGTAAGTTCTATTTTAGAAAATTACAAAGCAATTATACCTTACTTGAATTCCATTTTAGAAACATTGCTTGCTATAGCGTTTATGCGTTTGATTATTTCTTTTATTAATGCGTTACAAAACTATTTAGGGACAAAAGAAAAATATAAAGACAAACCATTGCAGAGTTATACACAGCTTACCAAAATAGTGATTTACATCTTTTTTGGAATTATAATTTTTTCTGTATTAACAGGTAAGACGCCTATGTTCTTTTTAACAGCAATGGGAGCAATGTCTGCCATTTTGTTATTAATATTTAAAGATACTATTTTAGGTTTTATTGGGAGCATTCAGTTAGCGGCTAACGACATGGTTCGCATTGGAGATTGGATTTCGATGTCAAAATATGGAGCTGATGGAACTGTTATCGAAATAAACTTAGCAACTATAAAAGTGCGTAATTTTGATTTAACAATTACCACCATTCCCACCTACTCTATGATTTCTGATTCGTTTAAAAACTGGAGAGGAATGGAAGAATCAGCAGGAAGAAGAATAAAACGAGCTTTGAACCTAAAAGTAAGTAGTGTTAAATTTTGTTCTCCTCAATTAATTACTGATTTAAAGGAAATTACGCTAATAAAGTCTTATATTGTAGAAAAACAAGAAGAAATTAGACTTTATAATGAGAAAAACAATTTAAAAAATGATTTAAAACCAAACGGAAGAAGTCTAACCAATGTTGGGATATTTAGAATTTATGTTGAAGAATACTTAAAGCAAAACGCGAACATTAATACCGATTTAACTTGTATGGTTCGTCAATTAGCTCCAAACGAAAAGGGTCTTCCGATAGAAATATATGCTTTTAGTAAAAACAAGCAATGGGTGATTTATGAAAGTATAATAGCTGATATATTCGACCATCTATTGGCTATTGTGCCTTCGTTTGAATTAGAAATATTTCAAAACCCTACAGGAAGTGATTTTAAAAAAATAATAAAATAAAAATTATGAAACTACTACTACCAATTACACTATTAATCACAAGTTTTACATTTGCACAAAACTTAGTTAGCATTAGCTCTATTGCCAACCGTCCAGTGAGTCAAATTCAAGCTTATATGAATGGTTATGGATGGGACTATAGTAATATGAACCTTAACCCTGTCAATAGTTTTAAAGTGACTTACAACACAACCGATGTACACGGAAGTGCTACTGTAGCTTCTGGAGCTGTTTACATTCCTCAAATGAATAGTTGTAGCCATGCTCCTATTTTGGTTTACGAACATGGAACTGAATTTGAAAGAACAAATGTTCCATCGAACAATAAATATGTAGGACAAGGTTTGTTCTTTTCTACAACGGGTTACATTACTGTAATGCCTGATTATTTAGGTCTAGGAGACAATCAGGGGATTCACTTATA
>WFNC01000410.1 GCA_015488785.1 Flavobacteriales bacterium
AATTGTATGTTGTATATTTTCTAACTGCCTTACAGTTAATGTTATAGTGATTACAAGACTTATTTTTAGCTTTACAAATAAATGTTTTTTTTTACTTAGATTCGGATAGGAATTACTCAATTATTAAACTCTTTTCGTAAAATCGATACGATTAGTTGTAGTGTTTACTTTTTGTTTTTTAAAAAATAGATTAACTTAGTCGAAAAGAGCAACTTTAAGAGCTCCTTTTTGCTTAATTTTAATTACAAATTAATAATTCGTTTAAACGTCCATATAATATTAAAATAATAAAAAAACATGAACAATCCATTTTTACAACCCTATACTGCTCCTTTTGAAGCAATCCCTTTCGATAAGATTGAACTTAAACATTTTTTACCTGCTTTTGAAGAAGGTATAAAACAAGGGAAACAAGATATTGAAGCGTTGAAAAAAAATAAGCCTTCGTTTAAAAATACAATAGAACCTTTGGAGAGAAGTGGTAAGCTATTGGGAGAGGTATCAAGTGTGTTTTTTAATCTAAATAGTTCTGAGACATCGGACGAAATGCAAGTCTTGGCACAAGCGGTATCTCCTAAGTTAACAGCTTTTTCGAGTGAAATATCATTGGATGAAGATTTGTTTAGCGTGGTAAAAGCGGTTTATGAAAACGAGGATAGAACAAAACTGACAGCAGAGCAAATTTATTTGCTAGATAAAACCTATAAAGGCTTTGTTAGAAGTGGAGCAAATTTAAGTAAAGAAGATAAGGAAAAACTAAAAGAAATTAGTACAAAATTGGCTAAATTAACGTTGACTTTTTCGGAAAACGTAATGAAAGATTCTCAAACGTTTGAACTTTGGTTGACAGATGAAAAAGATGTTAAAGGATTGCCGAATGGAATAAAAGAAGCTGCTGAATTAATAGCTAAGTCAAAAGGGAAAGAAAGCGGTTGGATGATTACATTAGATTATCCGTCTTATATTCCTTTTATGAAATATGCCGAAAATAGAGCGCTTAGAAAACAACTAAACGAAGCTTTTGGTGCTAGAGGTTTTAATAATAATGATTTTAACAATGAGTCAATCATAAAAGAGATTGTATCGCTACGTTTACAGAAAGCAAATTTACTTGGGTATTCTACTTATGCAAATTATGTATTGGAAGAAAGAATGGCAGAAAAGCCAGAAAAAGTTTTTCAATTGTGGGATGAATTATTGGAAGTCGCTTTGCCAAAGTCAAAAACAGAATTGGAAGAAATAAAAGAGATAGCAAAAAGATTGGGCGCTGATTTTGAAGTTGAAGCTTGGGATTTTTCTTATTATGGAGAAAAATTGAAGAATGAAAAGTTTTCGATTAATGATGAGTTATTGAAACCTTATTTCAAATTAGAAAATGTATTGAATGGAGCTTTTGATATTGCAGAAAAACTGTATGACATTACCTTTCACAAGCGAGAAGATATCCCTACTTATCATGAAGATGTGATGACTTTTGAGGTTAAAAATAAGAAAGGGGAATTTGTTTCGTTGTTTTATGCCGATTTTTTTCCTAGAGAAGGGAAAAGAGCTGGAGCTTGGATGACCTCTTTTAGAGGGCAGAACAAATATGATAATAAAAAC
The DNA here is from genome assembly GCA_015488785.1 of Flavobacteriales bacterium. Taxonomy (GTDB): domain Bacteria; phylum Bacteroidota; class Bacteroidia; order Flavobacteriales_D; family Parvicellaceae; genus S010-51. The sequence continues at coordinate 1,603 of WFNC01000410.1, forward strand.
CAACGACCATTTATTTCAATTGTCTGTAACTTTACCAAACCAACCGATTCTAAACCTTCTTTATTGACTTTTAACGAGGTTGTAACATTATTTCATGAATTTGGTCATGCATTACATGGAATGCTGGCAGATGGATACTACGAAAGTCTTTCTGGGACTTCTGTTTTTTGGGATTTTGTAGAATTGCCTTCTCAATTAATGGAAAATTGGTGTTATGAAAAAGAGGCTTTAAATTTATTTGCCAAACATTATAAGACAGGAGAGCTAATTCCGATGGAGTATGTTCAAAAAATAAAAGATAGTGCTCAATTTTTAAGTGCTTACCAAACAGTAAGACAAACAAGCCTTGGTCAATTAGATATGGCTTGGCATAATCAAACAGAGCTAAAAGAGGTTTCTGTTTTAGAATTTGAAAAAGAAGCAACTAAAAAAACAACCTTATTTCCTTTTAATAATAAGACAACTACTTCTTGTGCTTTCTCTCATATTTTTGCAGGAGGTTATGCAGCTGGCTATTATAGTTACAAATGGGCTGAAGTTTTGGAGGCTGATGCATTTGAGTATTTTTTGAACAACGGTATTTTTAACAAAAAAATAGCGACTTCGTTTAAAGAAAATGTATTAAGTAAAGGAGGAAGTAAGCATCCTATGGAATTGTATAAACAATTTAGAGGTGCTGAACCAAACACTAAAGCTTTATTGAAGAAAGGAGGATTGATTTAAAATATGAGTTTTCAATTTAGTTTTAAAAGTTTAGCAAGCAGCGCTATTACATGAAGCTTAATTTATAAAACAAAAAAAGCCGATTAAGATTTATCTTAATCGGCTTTTTTATGAAGTAGTTTTAAACTACTTCTAATAAAATAATTTAGGTTATTTACTTACAACTCTAAATTCTGTTCTTCTGTTCATTCTGTGTTGAGCTTCAGTACAAAATTTACTGTTAGAACAATGGTCTTTTAACATTTTTTCTCCGTAACCTTTAGAATATATAGCTTAACCAAAAGTAAATCCTATTGCTAACAGGTCAAGAATAAGAAATCTATTTTTTCTTCTTCTTTCCTCTCCAATTTTTCTTTGTCGAGGAGCAAGGCTTTTTCTTATGCTTATCGTCTAGCCATTTTGGCTTAGCATTGTAGCTGTTGTCCTCTCTTTTTAATAACCTTTTTAATAAGGTTCCGTCAGATGCCGTTGCTAAAGAGTTTTTTATCCAATCTCTATTTTCTTTCTTATACCAAAAGAAAAAGCGATGCTGTTTCTCTTTTTCTTTTTTAGTTTTTGGTGTATAATATTCCCTCCCTGTATAAGGATGATAACCTGAATAATAAATAACAGTAGCTACCGTCATTGGTGTTGGTGTAAAATCTTGAACCTGTTCCAATTGAAAACCTAATTCTTTTGTTTCTACTGCTAAATTTGCCATATCTTCTTCTTCACAACCAGGGTGACTGGATATGAAATAAGGAATTAACTGTTGGTTTAAGTTAAACTTATCATCTATTTTATCATAAATTTTCTTAAATTCTTTAAAATGTTCGAAATTTGGTTTTCGCATTAATTTTAAAGTTTCGGGAGCAGTATGCTCAGGAGCTACTTTTAAACGACCAGAAACGTGCCTTTTTTGTAATTGCTCCATATACTTACGCATCTCTTCTTTGTCTCCATTCTTATTATAAGAAGGAGTTAATAAATCATATCGAATACCACTTCCTATAAATGCCTTTTTTACCTTAGGGTGTGCATCAACTTTCTTATAAAGTTGCGTCATGTGACTATGATTTGTATCTAAATTACTACAGACAACAGGGTGAATACATGAAGGAGCTACACATTTATCACAAATATCTAAATCAAAACCTTTCAATTTATACATATTAGCCGATGGTCCTCCTATATCAGAAATATAGCCTTTAAAGTCAGGCATTTCTGTTACTTGTTCAACTTCTTTAAGAACTGATTTTTCAGATCTACTGGCAATAAATTTTCCTTGATGAGCTGAAATAGTACAAAAACTACAACCTCCAAAACAACCTCTATGTATGTTTATAGAGAATTTAATCATTTCGTAAGCGGGTATTCCGCCACGTTTTTTATACTTGGGATGAGGTAGTCTTGTATAGGGTAAGTCAAATGAATTATCAATTTCTTTTTCCGTCATAGTAGCAAACGGAGGGTTGATAACTAAATTCTTACCTTTTACTTCTTGTATTATTCTTTTTGCAAATGTTTTATTCGATTCTTGTTCTACGTGTTTAAAATTAGAAGAAAATTTCTTTTTGTCTTTCAAACAAACTTCATGTGAGACCAATTCTAAATCAGTCCATTTTTTATTGGTTGGTAATTTTTCATCTATTGATCTTAGGTAAGCGGTTTGCTTAATCATTGTTAATTGATGAAAAGGGACTCCTTTTTTTAGTAATTTCAGTACTTCTCTTAGCGGTTGTTCTCCCATTCCATAAACCAGTAAATCTGCCTTACTACTTTCTAAAATAGAAGGGAATAATTTATCAGCCCAATAATCATAATGCGTAATTCTTCGTAACGAAGCTTCTATTCCTCCAATTAAAACAGGGACATCTGGATAGAGTTCTTTTAATATATTAGAGTAAGTATTTACAGCGTAATCTGGTCTATGTCCTGATTTTCCTCCAGCTGTGTATGCATCGGTAGAACGTCTTCTCTTTCCAGCTGTATAATGGTTGGTCATTGTATCCATACAACCAGCCGTAACACCAAAGAAATATTTAGGTTTTCCAAACTTCTTAAAATCTCTTAAATCGTCAGTCCAATTTGGTTGTGGAACTATAGCAATCTTATAACCTTCACTTTCTATAATTCTAGCAATAACAGCTGTACCAAAAGAAGGGTGGTCAACATAGGAATCGCCTGAAATTAAAATAACATCTAAATCTTCCCAATCTCTTAATTTAGCTTCTTTTACCGTAGTCGGTAACCAATCTGTAACAGGCCTATAGTTTTCCATTGATTCAAAAGTAGTTAGAAAACAAGTCGTTTTCCCTTAAATTCGTGATAAATACATTGGATTGTGAAAAAATAAAATAAAATAGCTCTAAAAATTTTGTTTAATTGATTTTCGTTTTATCTTTGCGTTCTCTTTGTAGAGATAATTAGATATAATATTAGATTGAAAACAAATAACATATGTTAAATATACCAG
>WFNC01000411.1 GCA_015488785.1 Flavobacteriales bacterium
ATTGTAAATAAATAGTAAATAATAATTGACTTTGAGTAAATTATTATTTACCTTTGCAAAATGAATTACGGAAAAAAATAATAAATGAAATGTTCTGAACTGCTTCGAATCCTAAAGAAAGATGGTTGGTATCCGATTTCACAGAAAGGTTCTCATGTAAAATTAAAACATGACACAAAACCGGGAATAATTATTTTTCCAAATCATGGAAGCCAGGAATTAGGAAAAGGACTTGAGAAAAAAATATTCAAGGACGCTGGAATAAAAAATAGGAGGAGAGAATCATGAAAACTATGAGAAAAAAAATAAAAATGATTGTTGAAAAAACAGATACAGGATTTTCAGCATATTCTGAAGATTACCCGATTTTCACAACAGGAAAAACAATACCCGAATTAATAAATAATGCTTATGAAGCAGCACAACTATTTTTTGAAGAAGAGAATATGAAAATAAACCATGAAAACATAAAATTTGAAATAGATTTTAAACAGTTTTTTCAATATTATAAAGTTTTGAATTCGAAATTTCTTGCAGAAAAAATTGGAATGAATCCAACTTTATTATCTCAATACATTCAAGGTAGAAAAAAACCGTCAGAAAACCAGACAGAAAAAATATTGACCGGTATTCAACAAATTGGGAGGGAATTATCAGAATTGAATTTGATTTATAAAAGATAGCACTGGCTACAACAAAGGCTATATTGCATGCCGCAATTAGTTGTATATTTGACAATTAAACTTTAAATGAAAATCTGGTAAACAGAAAAATAAAACAATAAAATGCGCCACGCATCATAGCCCTATACGTTACCTGCCATTTAAAAGACAAGACAATGGAAGAACAAAATAATGAAAATTACACTTCAGACAAACCTATTTTTGATAAAAACAAAGATGCTTTTCAACGCTTAGAATTTTCTAAAAGAATTGCTGAAACAATAATCGAGCGAAAAAACCAAGACTCAATTGTGTTTGGAATTTTTGGAGTTTGGGGTGAAGGTAAATCAACGGTTTTAAACTTTATAAGTCAAGAATTAGAAACCAATAAAGATATTTTGACGCTTGCTTTCAATCCATGGAGATATGGTGATGAAGATAACTTAATTAAGAACTTCCTAAAAAAAGTAGCGGAACTTCTTGGTAAAGAACTCGATTCGAATAAGGAAAAATTTGCTGGTTTTTTGGGGAAATATGGAAGTATCAGTTCTGTCTTTGGTGTGGATTTATCGGAAGTTGGAAAAAATATTGCATCTGTTGATTTAGAAGTGTTAAAAAATAGAGTTGACGAGTTTTTAAAGGAAAGTGAAAAGAGACTTGTGATATTTATTGATGACATTGATAGATTAGATAAACAAGAAATTTATTCTCTCTTTCGACTTGTAAAATTAACGGCAGACTTTAATAATACAACCTACATTTTATCATTTGACCAAGAAATGGTTGCATCAGCAATTGGTGACCGATTTGGTTCAGGTGATAAAAAAGCTGGAGAAAGCTTTATTGAGAAAATTATTCAAGTTCCTTTAATATTACCAAAAGCGCAACCGGATGCTTTAAAAAAATATTGTTTTAAGTTAGTTGATAATGCAATAAACAACAGTAAAATTGAACTCTCTAAAGAAGAAGTCCAGCGGTTTGTCTACCAGTTTACAACCAATTTACTAAATAGATTAACAACACCTAGATTAGCAGTAAGGTATGGAAATACACTATCATTTTCTATGCCATTACTTAAAGGCGAAGTAAATATAGTCGATTTAATGTTGATTGAAGCATTAAGAGTATTTTATCCAACACATTACAGTTTTGTTAAAAGCAATCCTGATTATTTCATAGGTTCTTACTCAAATTCGTATGATATGCATAGGAATGATGAGAAAATTAAATCTATTAAAGAACATTTGAATAGTCTTGAAATAGGCTTACAAGAGAAGGATAAACAGAAAGTGCGAGATTTGTTGTCTAACCTCTTCCCAAGATTGGACACAGCTTTTAGCAATCATCACTTTACCAATGATACTTACAATGAATGGTATCTCCAAAAAAGAATTGTTTCTACGAAATATTTTGACCGTTATTTTTCCTATGCTGTAATTGAAGGAGATATATCTGATGTTGAATTCAAGCTTCTATTGGAAAGCATAGCCCAAACTGAAAGCATTGATGAAATTACAGAAAAAGTTTCTGCCTTAATAGAAAAAACATCAAAAGATAATTTTGTCCATAAAATAAGAAGTTTAGAAAAAGAATATTCCTGGGACTCTGCGAAGAAGATTGCTAAAACAATGTGTAATATAAGCGAAATGCTGCCCAAAGAAGGGGGAATGATGGGTATGGGTTTTGAAACTCCCTTTGGACAGGCTGCAATTTTTATACTTCAACTTATGAAATACCATAAGGACGAAAAAGACTTATTTGACTTTGCTAAAGAACTAATGAATTATCCAAAAAATTTCAGTTTTGCTTATGAAATTAATAATTGGCTACGTTCAGGTGATAGAAAAGAAGACAAACTTTTTTCTAATGAACAATACCAAGAACTTGCAAAAGTATTAACAGAACGAGCCTTAGAAGAATCAAAAGATAATTCAATTTTTGAATCATTTCCTGACTATATAGGTTATATAGCACATACTTGGGCTGAAAGAGATAAACCAAGTTTTGACAAGTATGTTGAGAGTTTTTTAAATAGAAAAAAAGGAAACATATTGGCTTTATTAAGAGCTTATGTTCCAACAATAAAAAGTTCTGCAAAACCAAAACCATTTAAAGGTGATTTGACAAAAGATAGATATGAATATTTAGTGTCATTCTACAATAAAAACAACCTTTACGACAAAATACTTGAAATATACCCTTTAGATGTAATACAAGCAGAAGAACCATATTGGATTGATATTGATGGGAAAAAAGAATATACTGATTTAAATATGTTACGTCAGTTTATGAAATGGTATTTGCAAGAAAAGGAATTGGATGAAAAAGAATAAGAACGGCAGGTAACAATGTATAAGCGTAATGCGGGGTTAAGTGCTAAATATGAATGATTTAACTATGAATAAAAATAGTAGTAAATTGAAAATTTGGAGTTTCAAAAAACCCGCACTCCGCTTATACTGAACCGTTGTGCTTCATGCTAAAAAAAGACACCCGACAAAAGAAAAATAAAAAAAGACTTGCATATATGTAACGAATACGTTACCTTTGCCACCATGAGAGAGATATTGATTACACCAGAATGTTTGAATTTTATCGACAGCCAGAATGAAAGAATTTCAACTAAATTTTTTCAACTGATTGAGGTAATTGGAGAAATAAAAATTGTGCATTCAAACTTCATTAAAAAGTTAACAAACACACAATTTTATGAACTTAGAATAAAAGCTGGCAACGAAATCCGGGTAATCATATTTTCTGTAGATCATTCGAATTTTAATGAATGTACGAAAGCAATCTGTTTAATTGGTTTTCATAAAAAATCAACAAAAGACTATAAAAAAGCGATTAAACAAGCAGAAAAATTATTAGAAAAATATTTATAAAACATAGAATCATGGGACAGTTAATAAAAGCAAAAGACTTAATTGAAAGAAGGTTTGGTGAAAAAGGAACCGAATCTCGCGAGAAATTCAGAGACGAGGCTTTCTCATATTATTTTGGAGAAATAATCAAAAATCGTCGAAAAGAATTGAAGCTAAGTCAAAATGATTTAGCTAAAATGGTGGGCAAAAAAAGACCTTATATTTCAAGAATTGAAAATGGTGAAGATATCCGAATATCAAATTTTGTTTTGATTGCAAATGCACTTAATCTATCAATAAACTTGACTGCAAAATAAAGCACGAAAGCACAACAATTAAGCATCGTTTTCGGCCATAGCCGAATATGTGCTGAGTGTTGAACTAAACCGGACGAAAGAAGTACTACCTTATATTATTGTGGATTCTATTTTATTGATTTCTCGAGTTGGTAATTTGCAGGAGCCTGTTTGTTGCTCATTTTTTTCTGTTTCATTCCGAGAGTAGGGTTTTGAGTGCCTGTTTTTAACCTTTTAGCGTTTGTAATGGACTTTTTACGGTTTACCGCTAAAATCGGAGCATAGCTTTCCTATTGGTGTCTTGCGCAACACCTCACGAGGCAGGAATACAACAATTAATAGGCCGGGAAATACCTTTGTCAGGAGGAGCTCTGCTATTTTCTCTAAACAAGTTGGGTATTGATTTTGTAATCTTCATTCTCCCGCCACAGCATTTGCATATACCGGGCTTTATCCCCATCCTTTCCATGACAATTTCTTGCCATTTGGTTCCTTTTGGAAACCCCTCGGGAGCGGTAACGCCTAATGAACTACGGATAAGGGCAAGGCTCTTTTTTTTCGATGCACTGGAAAGAAATCCATAATGTCTGATACGGGTATAACCCGGTGGTAAGATATGCCTGACAAACAAGCCAAGAAATTCTTCGCCCTTTATTGTTGTTACCTGTTTGGCGTAATTGCGGCTGTAGTCGTGCCAGGTAAATGTAACATGGCTATGGGTAACCTCGAGTATCCTGTCGTTGGATATTGCCGTCCGATGGGTATAACGTCCAAGGTAATTGATTACCTGTTCGGGGCCACCAAATGGTTGTTTGGCGTAAACTACCCACTCTGTATCGAACAAACCTTTGGGAATTTTTCCCCTTATTTCTTTTTCGCTGATTGCTTTACGGACAGCGGCCGTGAACCTGCCACGAAACACGCTACTCATCTGGTCAACTTTAAAAAGATACTTCCCTCTTTTTCGTGAATTTTTCCATTTTCCATTGGAAAGTAATGCCCCGGCAGGGACTATGAAGTGCAGGTGAGGGTGATAACTAAGGTTTTGTCCCCAGGTGTGAAGGATACCTGTTGCCCCCATGCGTCCACCTATCCATTTTTTGGTTTTGCCAAAATCATTCAGGACACTCCACGAACAGGAAAACAACAAGTTATACATCTGCCGTTGGTTGTTCTTGAATAAATCGTTGAGTTTATCAGGAACGGTAAACACCACGTGAAAATACTTTACCGGCAACAGGTCGGCTTCACGTCCAATTATCCATTTCTGTTTGTCAATGGCACCACATTTTGGGCAATGCCTGTTTCGGCAACTGTTATAAGCCTCCCTGAGTTCACCACATGATTCGCAGGCTTCAACATGTCCTCCCATGTACGGCGTACGGCACTTTTGCAGTGCGTCCAGTACCCGGAGTTTATAAGCAGGTAGTTTGGTCTGGGTGTTAAAACCCGGGGAAAACCTGTCGATAATTATTGAAAGTTCGGCTTTTGACTGACTGTCATTCATGACCCCGCGGGATAAAGTATATCCATGCTGCCAAATCTTTTCACGCTGTCCAATTGTGCTATGTGAAGATACATTAATGTTGAGTTAATGGATTCGTGCCCCAGTGATTCTTTTAGCACCATTATGTTTTGGCCTGCCTCTAACTGGTGCGTGGCATAGGTATGCCGCAGGGAATGGATGCTGATATCCTTTTCTATGTTAGTGCGTGAAAGTGCCTCTTTCAGTAATGCCCTTACACGGGTTTTGCTTATGGGGATACCCTTCCGGTTGTAATTGTCAAACATGTAAGTCTTGGGTTTATTGATTATTAGATGTTTTCTTATGCCCCTTACAGCGTGTGATGACATTACAACGTACCTGTCTTTTTTATTCTTCGACTGTCGCACGTGAAGTACAGACCTGTCAAGGTCAACATCCTTTATCAAAAGGTTAGTTACTTCTGAAATGCGCAAACCGGTATCATAGATCAGGGCGAACATTACTCTTTCCCTGATATGTTTCGGGGCTAATAAAAGTTCCTTAACCTCCTGCTTCGACAATACCACCGGAAGCCGTTTGGAACGGTTTATTTTTGGCAGTGCTACCAGCAAGGTTTCCTGCCCAAAAAGGTAATACAACTTGCGCAGTCCATAAACCAGGTGCTTGTACGAACTTTGCGCGTCGGTATCGCGCTGAATGAGGTAATACAGGTATTCCTCCAGCTCATCAGCCTCTATATCCAACGGTGTACGTTTGTAATAGAGCGCCAGCTTCGATATTTGGCGCAAATAGTTCTCGTGGGTAGATCTCGATTTTCCGTTTATCACTAACTTGCGGATAAATTCTTCTCCCATGGCTCTGAAGCCATCAACCTTGTTGCATGCTTCAGAATAAATTGTAATTTTACTCATGTCTTTACGTTTTTTGTTAAACATGCGTAAAATGTAAAAACTTTGTTGGACTTTAGCTGCCTCCCGTTAGGGAGGTTTAGTTCAACAATGTATA
>WFNC01000412.1 GCA_015488785.1 Flavobacteriales bacterium
ATAATTCAATGTTTGGATCTTCTTTAATTTCTAACTGTAAAGACAGTACGCTTATCATGTTGCTCCATTTTGGACAAAAGAAAATATATTCGGAACTAGACGTAGCTTTAACCGATACGATGATAAAACGAAATGGAGTCCCTGATATTATCCCTTTAAATACAACAGATTCTTTGGCTGGTATCCTTTGCGAAAAATATATGGGCGTTTTCGAAAAACTTGAAGATGGTTATGACTGTGACGTTTATGAAGCTAAAGGTATCGCACTTAAAAACAGTAACTGGTGTAATCCTTACAGAGGTATTGAAGGTGTTTTATTAGGATATGAAATTGATCAGTATGGACTACAAATGCGTTTTACAGCGTCAGAAGTGAATGAAGCTGTAATAAATGATAGCATCTTTAATGTACCTTCTAATTACAAGAAAGTCTCTTTGGAACGAATGTTGTATGAAGTAGAAGAAATATTTAAAAACTTATTATAATAATCAAAAATAAAATCATGAAAAATAAAATCTTTACATTATTAGCTGTTTCAGCTCTATTTATCGGAACTTCTTTTGCTCAGTTTGAAGGGAAAATTGTATATTCTTTAGATTATGAATTACCTGAAGCTATGGAATCTCAACGTGCTATGTTACCAGCTACGATGGATTTGATTATAGGGAAGGAGAAAACTAAAATCGTTCAAAATACAATGATGGGATCTCAAATTGTAATTAGCGACACTAAGACAAAAGAGAGTGTATTACTGATGGACATGATGGGACAAAAAATGGCAATTAATATGCCTGCTCCTACAGAAGAAGATTTAAAAAATGAAGAATTACCTACTTTTAAATATGACGATAAAACAAAAAAAATAGCAGGTTACAAATGTAAACATGCCATTATGATTGTTGAAGATGAAAACGGAGAAGTTAACGAAATAGATGTTTATTATACTGAAGAAATACCTTCAGAAGCCAATTCAAAACTAAAAGGATTGAAAGGATTCCCATTAGAATATGCTATGGCTCCACAAGGTATGGTAATGACTTTAACAGCTAAATCTGTAACTAAAGAAAAATTACCAGCGTCTGAGTTTAATGTACCAGAAGGATATAAGACTATGACTATGGAAGAATTTAAAGCAAGCATGGGAATGTAAAATTTAAATAAATAATTTATAATATAAAAGGTTAGTAATATTTTTACTAACCTTTTTTTTGTTTAATAAGCACAAAAGTAAAACTACTTAATCCAAATTATCTAAATACTATTTGGATTGACTACATTTGTAATCTAAAAATCGAACAATGAAAATATTAATGGTTTGCTTAGGAAACATTTGCCGTTCTCCATTAGCAGAAGGAATATTACAAGAGAAAAGTAATCAATTAAACTTAAATTGGACTGTAGATTCGGCAGGTACAATATCAACTCATGAAGGAGAACTTCCTGATTCTCGTTCTATAGAAACGGCAGATAAACACGAAATAGATATTACAGGACAATGCTCTCGCCCTATTCAAATTTCTGATTTTGAAATCTATGATCTAATTTATGTAATGGATAATTCAAATTACACAGATGTTTTAGAATTAGCACAAACAGCTAAAGAAAGAGAAAAGATAAAATTAATTTTGAACGAATCATTCCCAAAAGAAAATAGAAACGTTCCTGACCCTTACTTTGGAGAAAATGATGGTTTCGAAAAAGTATATCAAATGTTAGACAAAGCTTGCGCTGTAATAATAGAAAAATATAAGTAATGAAAGGAAAATTAATAATGCTTCCCATGACTCTGGGAGATTCGTCAATAGATGCTGTTATCCCCAAAGAAGTGCAAGAGAAACTTGTTGCTTTAAAATTTTTGATTGTAGAAAATATTAAAACAACTCGGAGGTACTTAAAAAAAATTGATAGAACTGTTGATATAGATTCAATTACATTTTTTGAACTAAATAAACATACCGATCCTAGAGATTTACCGAGTTATTTAGACCCCGCAAAAGATGGACTAGAAATAGGAATGATTAGCGAGGCTGGATGTCCAGGCATTGCCGATCCAGGAAGTGAAATGGCTCGACTTGCTCATAAAAACGATATTCAAGTTGTTCCTTTTGTGGGCCCCTCCTCTATTCTTATGGCTTTGATTTCAAGTGGTTTTAATGGACAACAATTTACATTCAATGGCTATTTACCTTTTGACAAAGGAGAGAAATTAAAAAAGTTAAAAGAATTGGAACGTTTTGCAAAACATAATCACACTCAAATCTTTATGGAAACACCATTTAGAAATATGAATTTATTAAGTGACGTATTGGCGCATTGCAATGGAGAATTGAAACTGTGTATCGCAACTGATATTTCATTGGAAACAGAATTTATTGTAACCAAATCAATAGCTGAATGGAAGAAAAACATTCCTAATTTAAAGAAAAGACCTACGATGTTTGTTTTGGGAGTTTAATAAATTTAAGAATAAAAAGAAACATTGTACTTAATACATTTTATAAGAAAAAACGATTAGAGTATTAAATATGGGGGTACTTCTTAATTATTCTAAACTCAGTAGAACCAATTATAAAGAAACTTTTAAGACGAAAAACAATACTTTACAAATCATAAAAAGTACAAGCAAACAAAAAGTAAAAAACCGTAACAAACTAAAAATAAGTTTATTACGGTTTTTATTTGTGGAGTCGGAGGGATTCGAACCCTCGTCCAAACAAGGCTTACTAAAGCTTTCTACACGTTTATCTTTTTCTTGGGTTTTCGATGTAACACCGGCAAAAAGCAACCAATTATTACACTTATTCTTTATTAATTTCGGACAATCATAAAGAC
>WFNC01000413.1 GCA_015488785.1 Flavobacteriales bacterium
AAGCCCCTCCAGCAACACAACTTCCCATAACAGCAGCAATTTGAGTAATCCCCATACTGCTCATTACGGCATTGTTTCTAAATATTCGACCAAAATTTTCTTTATCAGGAAAAATTTCATCCTGTAAAGGTAAAAACACCCCTGCACTATCAACCAAATAAATAATCGGTAATTTATTTTCAATCGCAATTTCTTGTGCTCTCAAATTTTTCTTTCCAGTAATCGGAAACCAAGCTCCAGCCTTAACCGTAGCATCATTTGCAACAATAAGACACTGTTTTCCTGAAACAGCCCCCATTACAACCACAACACCAGCAGAAGGACAACCACCATACTCTTCGTACATTCCATAACCAGCAAATCCACCTATTTCTATACGGTCACTGTCGTTGTCTAATAGTAAATCTATTCTCTCTCTAGCAGTCAATTTCCCTTTGGAATGATGTTTTTCAATCTTCTTTTCACCGCCACCAAGCGATATTTTATCCATTTTACGATTCAAAGCCGAAATTTTCAACTTCATTTCATCCTCGTTCTTATTAAATATCAGCTCCTGCTTTTGATTCGTCTTAGCCATTGTCTAGTTTTTAGTGTGTTCCACAAATATACAGAAATCATATAGGATATTATTCACTTTCTAATATCTTTTTTAATAATAAATTTAGAAATAAAGGGAGTTTTTATTTTGGGCGTTCGAGCGGGCTATCCACTATAGTTGTTCTTTTTTAAGTCTTATTTCACTCTTTAATTGGTGGATAAATAGAAATATCTTGTATCTGCTATTTAATTTTAGCTTTATAAAGATTAACTTGCAGAAAAACAATAATGACAGAAGAAGAACAGTTTTTTAATTTAACAGGGCAAAAAATAGCTAATAGTCTTAAGGGGCAATTGTTTGGTAAGCCTTGTTTTAAAATAAACAAAAAAGCATTTGTTTGTTTTTTTCAAAATGAAATGGTTTTTAAATTACCTAAAGAGCCACATTCCGAAGCGCTTTCACTCGATGGGGCAAAATTATTTGATCCATCAGGAAAAAACAGACCCATGAAAGAATGGGTGCAGGTGCCTTTCGAATACAAAGATAGATGGGAAGAATTTTCTATTGAAGCGATGAGGTATCTTGTAGAAATCACCAAATAAATAGTCTAAAAACTGAAAGAAACTAGCCTAATACCGAATCTTTTTAGAACAGAATACAGTAAAATGGTGGCTGTTCTTTGTAAAACGTATGGATTGCAAAACATTCAAGTTGCTGAGGATTTGGTGAGCGATACTTTTCTTGTCGCTTCAGAAACTTGGGGGGTAAAAGGTGTTCCTCAAAAACCATCTGCTTGGCTTTATACTGTCGCAAAAAATAAAGCGAAAGATTTGTTTAAGCACAACAAAGTTTTCGAGGAGAAGGTAAAACCAGAACTCTTACGAAGTGAGGATTTGGTTGAGGAATTAAATTTTTCAGAACAAAATATTAGCGATAGTCAACTACAATTATTTTTTGCAGTTTGTAATCCTATTATTTCTAGCGAAGCTCAAGTTACTTTAGCTTTAAGGATTTTATGTGGTTTTGGAATAAATGAAATAGCATCGGCTTTTTTGAGTAACAAAGATACGATTAACAAAAGATTATTGAGAGCTAAAGAGAAGCTTAGAGTCAACAATGTAGAATTAACTTTTCCTTCGGTAGATGAGTTGTCCAAAAGACTTGATAATGTTTTGACTATAATCTACTTGCTTTTTAATGAAGGTTATCATTCTAGTACATCGACGAAAAATATAGATAGAGAATTATGTGTGGAAGCAATGCGGTTGACTTATTTTCTATTAGAAAACAAGACGACTAATAAACCTAAAACAAATGCTTTAATGGCTTTGCTTTGTTTTCATTCTTCTCGTTTCGAAGCTAGAATGAATAAAATAGAAGAAATAGTCCTTTTTGAGAATCAAGATAGAAAATTGTGGAATTACGAATTAATTACCAAAGGTTCTTATTATTTAAGTCAATCGCTAGAAACTCCTGCTTCAAAACTCCAAATAGAGGCTAGTATTGCATTTTTGCATACTCAAGATGAAGAAACACTTAATAAGTGGGAGACTATTTTGCAACTTCACAACAACTTATTACAACTAGAATACACTCCAATAGTTGCGCTTAACAGAACGTATTCTCTAGCTAAAGTAAAAGGGAATGAAGTAGCGATAAAAGAAGTTTTAAAAATAAATCTTTCAAAAAGTCATTTGTATCATGTGTTATTAGCAGAGCTTTATAAACCTATCGATAAAGAAAAACAGCTAAATCACTTGAACATAGCATTGGGATTGGTGAAGACAAAACAAGAAAAACAAGTGATCTTTAATAAGATAGAATCTATTTTGAATAATAGTTTTGAGAAATCAATTCCCCAATTTCCCTCCGCTAAAAGGTGAAAAAAAATATAGCTTTTTTATCCTTTTGGAGAAACAAAGGGATAAGCAAGTTTTTTTATGTTATACGAAGCTAAGTTTGTAAAGTAGTAAATTTACAAACTTAGCTTGGTGTTATACCAATTAAATTATGAAATGCGCCAAATAAATAATTTTATTATCACATATACTTCTTCAAATAAAACTACCATAGCTAAGGCTATGCTAATTTTATTTTCATCGTCTATGAGAAAATAAATTTTATTTTTTAAGGCGCATTTCAATATTCAATTGGCATTAGCTCTGATTTGAAAATCTGGTGTCAGTAATTGATAGTACACCAATTTTTGAAAACGAAATTAAATATTCCTCTTAGCGGAAAGGAATTAGGATTTATTGAAAAACACTCAAAATCAGTAGTACTGCTGTTTTAGTAGCTTTTTAGATTTTTTCAGTGAACCCGAATTAAGGGAGGTTGAAATACAACCTAAGAAAGTTATTGAATCTAAACGCCTCCCTTTTATATGTTTGAAGTTGTAGGTTAGAATTTTTTGAAACGTTCGATTTGATCGTTCAATAAACTTAATGCTCTTTCGTCAACCAAAACATCATTTTCTATAAGTTTTTCTATTCCAGAAAGTTTTGGTTTTGCGGAAAGTACTTCTACTTTTAGGTAATGTAAAATGTCTGAAAACTGATCCATTGGTCTTAGGGCTCCTGTGTGTCCTGATGATAAACCAACTAAAGCTGCTTTTTTGTCGTGAAAATGTTTGGGTGGTACTGCATCTATAAATGCTTTTAGTACTCCTGGAAATCCGCCGTTGTATTCTGGTATGACAAATATAAATCGGTTTGCGTTTACTATTTTATCGTTTACGATTTGGTTAAATTCTTTGGAACCTTCGCTGTAAGTGTCGGCAAAGACAAAATCTTTAGGTAAATCTTTTAGACAAAGTACTTGACTTTTTTCTGGGGTTAGGTTGTTGTAAAAATTAGCAATTTTTTCTGAATTACTATTCGGTCTGTTTGTTCCGCTTATTATTGTTATCATTTTTTTATTGGTTTATCTAAGTGCGTTAGGGATGGAAATGGTAGCTTTTTGGTTCTTAAAATTAGTTAATCTTTGTCGAAAAGAGCGATTTTATGAGCTCCTTTTTGGCTTAGATTAACTTTTTTTAGAATCAAAAACTATAAATGTACAGCCTGTTTAAACGCCCAAATAGTGATTATTTAATTTCTTTTAATTCTTTTATTGTTTGAGTTGGATTTTCTGATTTGAAGACGAAACTTCCTGCTACCAAGACATCTGCTCCTGCATTGAGAAGGGCTTTTGCATTGGAAGATGTTACGCCTCCGTCTATTTCAATTTTTGTATCTAAATTGTTTTTTGTTATCATAGCTTTAAGTTTAGCGACCTTTCTATAAGTCGCTTCGATAAATGATTGTCCTCCAAAACCAGGGTTGACGCTCATGATGCAAACTAAATCGATGTCCTCTAATAAAGGTTCTAGTAAATCGACAGGTGTGTGCGGGTTTAAGGCTACTCCTGCTTTCATGTCTTCGGCTTTTATGGCTTGCAAAGTTCTGTGCAAATGAGGGCAGGCTTCGTAATGGACGGTAAGTATATTTGCCCCAGCTTCTTTAAAATCTTTGATGTATCTATCTGGATTTTCAATCATTAAATGTACATCTAATGGTTTTAAGGTGTGCTTATTGATTGCTTTTATAACTGGCATACCAAAAGATATATTGGGAACAAACATTCCGTCCATAATATCTAAGTGAAACCAATCGGCATCACTATTATTAATCATTTCGCATTCTGCTTGAAGGTTAGCAAAATCGGCAGCGAGTAAAGAAGGGGCTATTAGATGATTCATCTTTTTGAAGGTTATGGTTTTACAATGAAACAAAGGTAATTAAACCAAATAAATAAAAGTCAAATAGTTTGAGAATATAGGTGTGAATTTTATAAGGTAATAAAGGTTACAGTTCTGTCTTGATAATATTATTACATTTGTATGACAAAACTGAAAAAAACAAGCTGAAATAGAAGGTTTAGAGCCTGTGATGCCTTGGGTTGCTGATACGGTGATAAAGAATACTGTTTTGCAAGGGAATGAAGAAAAAATATTTACCTTTGAAGCTAAGTTTAACACAGAAGATAAAGTAAATGTTGTTCTTGGTTACTATTTGGTAAATCCTAAAATGTTGAAAGGC
>WFNC01000414.1 GCA_015488785.1 Flavobacteriales bacterium
CAACTAGTAGCAGAATTAATTTTGACGGCATTAACAATTTTAGTGGTGTTGAATAATTATTTTTAATATTAACACAACCTTTTTATTCTATAGGTTTTAGACAATTCATACTAAAATCGATGGAACTTTTATTGAATAAAAAGGAATCAAGGTAATTTAAATAGGGTTCACTGAAAAAGTCTAAAAAGTATAGCATATGAGGCGACAAAACGAAGCTGTATGCATATACTGCGAGTTGCAGGCAACGAAATAGGGGGTGCTTTTTAGGGGAACGACTATTCAACTGCACTAAAATTCTTAGTATAAGAAAGAAAACCTAGCATTTTAATGCCTAAAAAGCTACTAAAACAGCAGTATTACCGATTTAGAGTGTTTTTCAGAGAACCCTAAATAATTCAAAAAGGAATAAAACCGATTTGGTTTGACTACACCTAAAAATATTTCTGTAACTTTAACGCTTAAATTTATCACACACACAAAATTATTATGGCTAATATAAAATTCAATGCAACATTAAGTTCAACTTGCTCTATCTATATCGTAAATAAGGTAGAAGATTTACCTGTTGACCTTTTAAATGAAAAAGAAAGTGGATTTGTAAGTTCAAAACTTAAAAAAGATTTCGAATTTGCAAGTTTAAATAGATACGATAGCGGACTTGTTGTCTTAAAAGCTAAAGACGAAATTTCTTATCAAAATAAAGAAAAAGTTAGAAAACTAGGTGCTAAAATTACCGATTTAATCAACAGTACTAAAAGCCGTGTAATTGAAATAAAAGATTTGAGTAAAGGAGAAATTTACGCAATTTCTTTAGCAGAAGGAATGGCTTTGGCTAACTATCAGTTTTTAAAATATTTTAAAGATGCCGATAAAAAGAAAAATGGATTATCGGAAATAAATATTGTATCAAAAACAATTGAAACTCAAAAAGTAGAAGAATTAATAGCTGGGGTAGAAGCCAATGCTTGGGCAAAAGATTTAGTGAATGAACCATTGTCTTTTCTTACCGCAACAGAATTAGCCAATCAAATAGTCGAAAAAACGACTCCAGTAGGAGTAAAGGTTGAAGTTTTGGATCAAATGAAAATTGAAACTTTAAAAATGGGTGGTTTACTAGCTGTAAACAAAGGAAGTTTAGATCCTGCTACATTTACAATATTGGAATGGAAACCTGAAAACGCTAGAAACAGCAAGCCTGTAGTCTTAGTTGGTAAAGGAATTGTTTACGATACAGGAGGTTTAAGTTTAAAACCTACGGGCAATTCAATGGACTTTATGAAGTCAGATATGGGAGGAGCAGCTGCAATGGCTGGAGCAATTTATGCTGCTGCAAAAGCTAAAATACCTGTTCATGTAATTGGATTAATTCCTGCGACAGACAATAGACCAAGTGGAAACGCTTATGCTCCAGGAGATGTTGTAAAAATGCATAACGGATTAAATGTTGAAGTCTTAAATACGGATGCGGAAGGAAGAATGGTTTTGGCAGATGCTTTAAGTTATGCAAAAAAATATAATCCAGAATTAGTAATCGATGCCGCTACGTTGACAGGTGCCGCAGTAGCAGCTTTAGGAAGTGAAGCTTCTGCAATAATGGGAACAGCTTCAGAAAGCGTAATGGATGATTTGAGAACAGCAGGAACCAACACTTATGAAAGAGTTGTTGAATTTCCATTTTTTGATGAATACGACGAATACGTAAAGTCAGATATTGCTGATTTAAAAAATATAGGAGGACCTAAAGCGGGAACAATTACAGCTGGTAAATTTTTAGAACATTTTACCGATTTTCCTTGGGTTCATACCGATATAGCTCCTACAGCTTGGTCAACTGCGAGTAAAGGATATATTTCTAAAGGAGCAACAGCAAGTGGCGTTCGTTTATTCTTTGATTTTCTAATTAATTATAAAGCTTAATATGAAGCAAGAAACAGTAAAAGTAGGAATATCGATTGGAGATGTCAACGGAATAGGGATGGAAGTCATTATGAAAACATTGGCAGACAATCGAGTAACGGAAAACATTACAGTAATTGTTTATGGATCTTCTAAAGTGACGTCTTATTATAAAAAAGCACTCGGATTACATCACTTCAATTTTGTGAAAGCAAATGATGCCAATTCGGCTAAAATAAATAAGGCTAACTTAATAGACCTGTGGGAGGAGAATATTAAAATAACAATGGGAGATTCAACTTCTGTTGGAGGTACTTATGCATTAAAATCTTTGGAGGCTGCTACAGCTGATTTGGCTGCAGGTAAAATCGATGTTTTGGTAACTGCACCTATCAATAAGAATAATATTCAAAGTGAAAACTTTAACTTTCCTGGTCATACCGAATACTTAACCAAATATGCTAATGCAGAAGAATCGCTAATGCTAATGGTTGATGAAAATTTACGCATTGGTGTTGCCACAAATCATATTCCAATTAAAGAGGTCGCAAATCAATTGACTAAAGAATTGATAATAAGAAAGGTCACATTATTAGACCGAACATTAACAAGAGATTTTGGAATTACAAATCCCAAAATAGCTGTTTTAGGATTAAATCCACATGCAGGCGATAACGGGTTACTTGGAGAAGAGGAGGAAGAAATAATCATTCCTGCATTAGAAAAATTAAATGAAAATGGTATTCTTGCTTTTGGTCCTTATGCCGCCGATGGTCTTTTTGGATCTGGAAACTATAGTAAGTTTGATGGGGTGTTAGCCATGTATCACGATCAAGGTTTAGTTCCTTTTAAAGCTTTATCTAAAGGAAATGGAGTCAACTTTACTGCAGGCTTGCCAATTGTAAGAACCTCTCCAGATCATGGAACAGCTTTCGATATTGTAGGAAAGAATAAAGCTTCTGAAGATTCTTTTAGAAGAGCTATTTTTACAGCGGTAGATATTTTTAAGAATAGAAAAGAATACAAGGAATTAACTGCAAACCAGTTAGAAATTCAACCGAGAAGAAACGAAAGAAAAGAAAGATAGTTTTTAAGATTTGATGACTTCCTCAATAGAATCGTCATTTTTTAAGCAAAAACCATAAGTATTTGATTTCCCTAAATTTAGGAAGCGTTGAGTATTCCATAAAAAACTCTATTTCTGACAAAGAAATAAAAAAAACTAATCAAAGCATTGTAAAACAATTATTTCATTCTTGAAAAGAGACAACCCTAAAAACCGAGGCTTTACGTTGTTTTCTCAATGTTGAGAAGGTTTTATTGCGGAATGCTCGGAGTGTAACCTGTTTTAATATTGGGACACTTTTATTGCGGAATACTCGGAGTGTAACCAGTTATTTGATAATATTTAAATAATTAGTCCTTAGTATCATCGAATTTGACATTGAGTCTTCATCAAATGTAAAGTCATATGTATTCCACCAATTTGGCTTAAAAAAAACATATGTACCTGTCAATGAGTCGTTAAGAAAAACTGAAAAAGAATTAATACCATATTTATTTTCAATATTTTTAATTGCTCCTGTATTCGAATTATAGACCTCTACTTGATTAAAATCAGATTTCCAGAATATCTTTATA